>JAGQQT010000242.1 GCA_020426065.1 Planctomycetaceae bacterium
ACTGCCGTCATTGATCCCACGGTGAAACTGGGGGAAGGTGTACACATCGGGCCGCACGTCAACATCGATGCCCATTGTCAGATTGGTGATGGCTGCCGGATTCATGCCGGAGTGAGTATTGGTGCTCACTGCCAGCTGGCCAGCAATGTCACTCTGCATCCCCGCGTGGTCCTTTATGCCAACTGCTGCCTGGGGCAGAATGTGATCGTTCACTCCAGCAGCGTGATTGGAGCGGACGGGTTTGGCTATCAGTTCCAGCAAGGGCAGTTCAATAAAATCCCTCACTACGGAAATGTGATTCTGGAAGATGATGTGGAAATCGGCGCCTGCACCACGGTGGATCGCGGAATGTTTGAATCCACCGTGATTGGCAGGGGCACGAAAATTGATAACCAGGTAATGATTGCCCACAACTGCCGGATCGGTGAACACAACGTGATTGTTTCACAGGTTGGTCTGGCTGGTTCTGTGACCACCGGAAACTACTGCCGCTTTGGTGGTCAGGTTGGAATTGCCGATCACATCAATATCGGTCATGGCGCAAGCCTGATGGCACAGTGTGGAGTCTTCCGCGACATTCCCGATGGTGAAACCGTGCTGGGATCGCCCGCGTTGCCGAAAGATCAGCAGAAGAAAATCATGATGGCCCAGATCAAACTGCCAGAGATGCGACAGGCGTTGCGGGCTCTGGAAAAGCAGTTCCGCGAGCTGCAAAAGCAGGCAGAAACCCCGCAGGCTGTTCCCGTTCAGACGGAGTTGAAAGCAGCCGCCTGAGTTGAATCTGCCAGCAGTCCATTCCTTCACCTATTCTCTTCTTGTACTTCTGTGGTTATGACTGACATCATTCCTCTGAAAGATTATCAGCCGGATCAGCCGACCTGTCCGCAAGGTGGTCGCGTTGGGCTGCTGTCTGGAGCAGGGCGATTTCCGATCGTCTTTGCGGAAGCAGCAGTGCGCCAGGGATATGAAGTTCATGGTCTGGGTGTCATTGGGATGGCATCCAATGAACTGTCAGAGATTTGTCATCATTATTCGACCGTTCCCCTGGCCCGAATTGGTCAGGCGATCCGCTGGTTTAAACGGAACCAGGTCGATCAGGTCGTGATGGCCGGAAAGATTGAAAAAACACTTTTGTTCCAGTCCAATCGGATCTGGCGGTTGATGCCCGATCTGCGGACGATCCACATGTGGTTGCGTTACGCCAGCGAAAACAAAAAAGACGATACGCTGCTGCTGGCCGTGATTCGTGAATTTGAACGGGACCACATTCGATTTGCCTCTGCCCTCGATTTCTGTCCGGAGTTACTCGTGCAACACGGCTTCCTGACACGACGTAAGCCCAATGCGGCTCAGTGGAAAGATATCTGCTTTGGCTGGGAAATGGCCAAGGAGATGGGCCGACTCGATATCGGCCAGACCGTCATCGTGAACGATACGGCGGTGATTGCCGTCGAAGCGATTGAAGGAACCGACCAGGCCATTCTCAGGGCCGGTCAGTTATGCAAACGGGGCGGGTTTACCGTCGTCAAGGTTTCCAAACCCCAGCAGGACTGCCGGTTTGATGTCCCCACCATCGGCGTGCAAACCCTGCGCTCCATGCATGAAGCGGGTGGACGAGTGCTGGCCATCGAAGCGGGACAGACCATCATCATTGATGAAGAAGAAGTCATCGGTCTGGCCGATAAACTCGGCATTGCGATTGTCTCCCTCAACGCAGAAGAAGCCCAACTGCGCGTTGCCTGCTAAGCAAAAGAATTTGCTCAGGCGGGCTGTTCTTCGGCGGTCAGTTTCTCGACTACCGCACATCCGCAGGCGTCACTCCAGACGTTGACCGTGGTGCGAGCCATGTCGAGGATGCGGTCGACGGCAATAATTACCCCCTGGGCATCGAGTGGTAAGCCGACGGCCTGCAGGACGATGGCCATCATGACCAGTCCGGCATGAGGAATTCCCGCCGCTCCAATACTGGCCAGTAACGCCGTGATCGCCACAATCACCTGCGTTCCCAGGGACAGTTCGAAACCGGCGGTCGCCTGGGCAATAAACAGAACCGCCACCGCTTCATACAACGCTGTGCCATCCATGTTAATTGTTGCACCCAGAGGCAGAACGAAGGAACTGGTCCGGTTGGAAATTCCGGCGTTCTGTTCCACGCTCGTCATCGTGAGCGGCAGGGTTCCGTTTGAGGAAGCGGTCGAAAAGGCAGTCATCAGGGCCGGACTGAGTGCCCGGGCATACTGCACTGGAGAACGTCGGGCGATGAATTTGAGAATGAGCGGCATCGTGATGGCAGAGTGCACCAGCAGGGCCAGGAAAACGGTCAACATGTACCACATCAGTGTGCCGAAGATTTCCACTCCCTGAGAGGCGGTGGCGTAGGTCATGAACGCCAGCACGCCGATGGGAGCCAGGTGAATGATGAACAGGGTCATGCCCATGATGACTTCAAAGGCGCTGTTGAAGAACTGCGTTAACAGATTGCGTGAAGATTCCTGGGCGCGGATGATGAAGACACCAAACAGGATGCTGAAAGAAATGATCGAGAGAAAGTCCGCATCGGCCAGGGCGGCTACCGGATTGGGAGGAAACAGATTGTCAATCAGGCCGGAGAAAATGCCCCCCAGCGACTGATTCTCCCCAAACGATTCAGCTGCAGCTGTGCCGGGCAAGGTGGCGCCCACGCCCGGTCGAATCAGATTCACCATCACAATCCCCGTGATGATTGCCAGCATGCTGGTGATGAGGTAATAACCGAGTGTCTTGCCAAACATCGAACCCAGACGATCGGTTCCTCCCAGTCCGGCAACTCCGGAAATCAGGGAAAACACAATCAGAGGGATGGTGACCATTTTCAAAAGTCGCAGAAACAGATCTCCAGTCCACTTGGAGATAATCGTCACCTGCCGCGACATGGAATTGACGTAGTCATCATAAAACCGGACAAAGCCGGGATAGTGCTGCTGCATCTGGGCACGGGACTCGACATGATCGTTAGTCAACACCGGTTGACCATTGTAGGAGCGGGAATAACTGATGTCGATATGCAAGGAATGTTCAATGAGCCGCACATTGCGGTCCTTGACATCCAGTGTGAGAGGCAGTTTATCCAGTGAAATTTGGGGAAAGCGGGTGGCAAACTGCTCTGGGGAGAGTTTCTGGACGGGGATGAGCTGAATTTCCTGATCCACCCTTCCCTGTGTTTCCGTCAGCACAATCTGGTCATCCTGCTGATCAATCGTCAGGATCCCCGCTCCCTCCAGGTTTTTTGATCCGGGATTCATTACGATGCCAATGAGCGCTCCGGCAATCAGGGCGATCAGGATCTGGATATGCAGCGGTGATTTGTGCAGCGACATGAAACCTTCTCCTTCAGATTTCCAAGCCTGGCAATTACTCTCGGCATAGCGTAACGGGTCTCCATCCCAGTCTCCAGCAAGTGTCCGGGGGGAATTTGTCCGTGCGGTCACGCTCAGTTGAGAAATTGGAGTCAATGTTCGAAAATGGAGCCACACAAAAGACTCCCCCAGAAAAGGAAGCCGGGACGATGATTCCATTCGATTTGAAGCAGCACGGGATTCAGGTAGAAGATGTTCTGCGAAATCCCTCTCCCTCTACTCTGTACGAGGAAGCAATCCGTTTTGATCGGGGTACGACACTCTCCGATACCGGCTGCCTGATTGCCTATTCCGGGGATAAAACAGGCCGTTCTCCCAAGGACAAACGGGTGGTGAAGAATGATGCTTCCGCCAATGATGTCTGGTGGGGACCGGTCAACTTTCCGCTCGATTCCCTCACCTACAATATCAATCGGGAACGGGCCATCGATTATCTCAATACCCGGGACAGATTGTATTGTATTGATGCGTTTGCCGGCTGGGATACCAACAATCAGCTCAAGGTGCGTGTGATCTGTTCGCGGCCCTATCATGCTTTGTTCATGTCAAACATGCTGATTCGCCCGACCGATGAACAGCTCAAAAACTTCGGGACTCCCGATTACACCATTCTGAATGCCGGACAGTTCCCCGCCAACCGCCACACCACCGGGATGACCTCCAAGACCAGCGTGGATCTGAATATTGAAAGTGGCGAGATTGTGATCCTGGGGACCGAGTATGCCGGGGAAATGAAGAAAGGTGTGTTTACGGTCGTCAATTACTGGGGGCCAAAAAACAACATCCTGTCCATGCACTGCTCGGCCACTGCGGATCAGAAGACGGGCCGGTCTTCGGTTCTGTTCGGGCTTTCGGGAACCGGAAAAACAACTCTGTCCGCTGATCAGAAACGTTACCTGATTGGTGATGATGAACACTGCTGGACCGACGATGGCATCTTCAATGTGGAAGGGGGCTGCTACGCCAAGGCCATTTATCTGTCCCGTGAACGGGAACCGGAAATCTTCAACGCTCTCAAATACGGAGCCGTGCTCGAGAACGTGGTGTACGACCGGGACAGTCATCATGTTGATTTTGACAATACGACAATCACGCAGAATACGCGCGGTGCCTATCCGATCGAACATATGAGCAATGCTCTCATTCCCTGCGTGGCCGATCATCCTACCGATGTGATCTTCCTGACCTGCGATGCGTTCGGAGTACTGCCTCCGATTAGCAGGCTTTCTCCCGATCAGGCCATGTACCATTTCATTTCCGGATACACCGCCAAAGTGGCTGGCACCGAGATGGGAGTCACAGAACCGGAAGCGACATTCTCTCCCTGCTTTGGAGGTCCGTTCCTGGTGTGGCATCCCGGCAAGTATGCCGATCTGCTGGCCGAGAAAATCAAAAAGCACAACACCAATGTCTGGCTGGTCAATACGGGCTGGTCGGGTGGTGCCTATGGAGTAGGAGCCCGCATTCCACTACCACAAACGCGGGCCATCATTGATGCGATTCACTCTGGTGAACTGGCCGACGCTCCTACCGTGAAGGATCCGATCTTCGGCTTTGATGTGGTAACGAGTTGTCCCCGGGTCCCTGCGGAAATTCTGCAGCCAGCACTTACCTGGCAGGATCAGCAGGCATTTCGGGATTCTGCCAGCAAACTGGCCCAGAGATTCATCGACAATTTCAAGAAATATGCCGATGGCGTCTCACCGTCTGTGGTTGACGCGGGCCCCAAATTGGCCTCAAACTGATGCCTTCATTCAAGCATTCCTAATTCACCAGCATTACGGGCCAGGGGATCATTACTCATGACACAGTGGAATCGTCGACAGTTTCTGGAAAGCAGTCTGGCAGCGGGAGTGTTTCTGGCTTCTTCCGCCAACTCATCAAGAGCGGTGCGGGCTGCGAACGAGACGATTCGTGTCGGCATCATCGGCATGGGTGGCCGCGGTGGAGAGCATCTGCAACAGTTCAAGGGACTGGAAGGAGTGGCCATCGCAGCGGTGACCGATCCTGATGAAGGTCGGGCCAAATCTGCTCAGGCAAAAGCTCCCGGCTCGAAAGCCTACACTGACCTGCGGAAGATGCTTGAGAATCCTGAGATTGATGCTGTCACGATCGCTTCCTGCAATCACTGGCATTGCCTGGCTGCCATCTGGGCGATGCAGGCCGGTAAAGATGTGTATGTGGAAAAACCACTCTCCCACTCCCAGTGGGAAGGTCGTCAGGTGGTCAATGCCGCTCGCAAATACAAGCGGGTTGTCCAGCTCGGCACCCAGCAGCGTTCTTCACCCATTCAGGAAGAAGCCCGACAGCTGTTGCATGTCGAAAAAGCACTGGGAGAAATTCAGTGCGTGCAGGTTTGCCGCTATGGGATCCGGTCTTCCATCGGCAAGCGAAACGACCCGCTGCCGATTCCGGAAGGAGTTGATTACGACCTGTGGCTCGGCCCAGCCCAGGAGCAGCCGATTTACCGCAACAAGTTGCACTACGACTGGCACTGGGACTGGAACACCGGCTCCGGAGAAATGGGCAACTGGGGCGTGCATGTGCTGGATGATGTTCGTAATGTTGTGTTTCAGGATGAAGTCACACTGCCAACCCGCATTCTGGCCGGAGGCGGACGTCTGCACTGGAACGATGCGGGGAACACACCCAACGTGCATTTTGCCTACTTCGATACCGGCAAAATTCCGACGTATATCGGCCTGAGCAATCTGCCGGCAGAACCGGATTCGAAGAAGTCACCATCCTATCGGGGAGTCGGGACCGGCTACCTGGTGCAGTGCGAGGGAGGCTACTACTCTGGCCGCCGCGGTGGTGGCGATGCATTCGACAATGAGGGGAAGAAAATCCGCTCACTGCGAGGAAGTTCCGGCTCATCCCATGCCCGCAATTTCATCGAGACCGTCCGCAGCAGAGAGACCGATCAACTCAAGGCAGAAATCGCCGTCGGACATGATTCCACCGGCTGGTGTAACCTGGCAAATATCGGATTCCGCTGTGGTCA
>JAGQQT010000243.1 GCA_020426065.1 Planctomycetaceae bacterium
TGAGGCCAGCATGACAAATTGTGGATGCAGGGCACGACGCATGGGATTTTCCACGAAAACCGTTGTTTCTGGGAGCTTCCCTGCGGCACGACATCAATTTTGCACCCCGGAGGCAGTTGAGAACAGGGGAATTGTGCTTCGAATTTGACCTGGGCTCAGGTTCTTCAAATGGCAGGGTCAAAACATTCGTTATTGCACGCCGAAATACGCGAGCGACATTCTTTAGCATAGGCGCCCGTATAATCTGCTATTGTAGAAGGCCGAAAGGCAGGTTCGGGGCTGAAATTGGCCAGTATTCGGTCGTGACGGATGAAATCAAGCGGCCGAGATGAGAGAATCCAATTGCATAACGCCGTGTTTTACGACCTTATTAGTTCGGCGGAGTCTTTAACCCTACACAACTCACTCAAACAAAAAGCCAAATCATGAATCCAGACGGAACCCAATCCAATGAATTGCCATCCCGAGATGCGCACAAAAGAGGTTTGCAACGGACCATGACTCTTGGTGGCCAGTATGCAACACGTAATTACACCATCAAACACCTTCAAGACCTTAAGGGCAAAACGGTATTAACTGAGACCATGCCCTTCACGACCAAGGAGGCTGCGGCGGCAGAAGCGGCGGGAATCGATACACTGAAGGTCAAGTTCGATCCCAAGAATCCTGCCAGTGCGATTGCGATCCGCAATGCAGCTCCCCACACATTCATGACCTTCTGCATTGGCCTGACTAAGGTTGCGACAGTTGACGAAGCAGTCCGCGCCGGCTTTGACGCCATGGAAGCAGGTGCTGATGGAATTATGTGCCAATGGGGACCAGAATTCATTCGGGCTGTTTCTCTTGTTGGGATTCCTGTGGAAGCTCATGCTGGTTTGGTGCCGCGACTTTCCACCTGGACTGGCGGCCTGAAAGCAGTCGGAAAAACGATGGAAGAAGCAATCTGGATCTACAAACAAATACAGTCATTCGAGGAAGCAGGTGCCTGGGCGGTCGAAGTCGAAGTCATACCGGCCGAACTACTCAAGCAAATATCCAGTCGCACTCGCCTGGTAACATCATCGATTGGGGCAGGCAGTGGTGGTGACATTCAATTCATGTTTGCCGAAGACATTCTGGGCAATCACGCTCCTCCCTATCCACGGCATACCAAACAATATCGAGACCTCTTCAAGATGGAGCAGGCAATGCAGGCAGAACGAATCGAAGGCTTTCGTGACTTTATCAAGGATGTCCAATGTGGGGGGTTTCCGGGTCCTGAGCATATTGTGAAAGCTCCTGACGGGCTGATCGAACAGTTTCTTGACGCCATCGCTGATGACCAGAGCCAGTGACTTACGCACTGCCAAACACCACATTTTTCGAGACATTGGAGATGAGTACTCGTTACCAGGGTCACAATTCGTCGAAGGAATGCGGCAGGGAAGGTAATCGGGATCCCGCCTCTCTGCTGTCAAATGCGTCCAAGAGGAAAGAATTCTGCATCTCATACTGGACTCGATACAAGGAGGCAGGTCAAATATGGTTGATGTAGAACTGGACGTCGCTCTCACCATTGACCAGATGAGGCCGAATGCGAAATTTCTCACCAGCGATAATTGAGTAGACTCCCCTGCCCCTCTGGGACTTTTTGCTCCCAATTTGCAACCAGATTTAGGAACGTGATGCATCGCTTTCAGTTTAATTATGCTCTGTTTTTCTTGGTTTTGACGGTTTGCCTTTTGGGGACGTCACAACTGGTGGGAGCACCGCCCAAAACAGTGAAGATAGAGCCGGTCAAGCATCTGATTGACACGCACATTCACCTCTATGACACAACTCGCGGTGTGGAATTTACCTGGCCGCCCAAAGAGGACGCTGTGCTTTACAAGCCGCATTTACCGGCCGAATACTCGAAAGTTGCAAAAGCAGCTGGCGTTACGGGTGTGGTCGTCGTCGAAGCGAGTCTGAATTACGAGGACAACCGCTGGGTGTTGGATTTGGTCGAGGACGACAGTTTTTATGTCGGTCTAGTTGCGAATATTGATGTCTCCAGCGAAGACTTTGAACAACGATTGCTCAAGCTTAAAGGCGACAAACGGTTAGTTGGCATCAGACCACGGAGTCGCGAGCCCATCAACTACTCTGACGAGCGTGTTCTGGCCAATCTGCGAATTCTTGCACAAAACAATTTGACGATGGATTACCTGACCAATGGCGGCGGCATTCCCGGCATTCAGGCCATCGACCGAGTTGCCAGAGAGATTCCGAGTCTTCGTATCGTCGTGAACCATTGCCTCGGATACAATTTCGATGGGAATGCTCCCAGCGAGGGGTGGATTGCAGCTGTCAAACATCTTGCTGAGAACAGGAATGTCTCCTGTAAAATATCTGGCCTGTATCAACGTTCTGTACCTCAACCTGCGCCACAAGACATCTCCCACTACGAGAGTGTTCTCTCTGTCTTGTGGGATATTTTCGGCAAAGACCGGCTCATCTACGGCAGCAACTGGCCCGTGACAAAGCACACCGGATCGTATGCAAGCTTTGTAAATCTGGTGGATCAGTTCATCAGCAATAAAGGCCAGGATGCGCGTGAACATTTCTACTGGATAAACGCTGCGACTGCATATCGTCTACCACTCGAATGAAGGTTTAAAAGCGTCTGCGGAAGCGGTTGCGCTGTCAGTCTCACGTTGGCTCAGGCAATTCTCGTATTGACGAGATTATTTATTGGGAGCAGATTATTCGGACGGTCCACCTTCGAACCCTGAGGGGCAGGCACGACGAAAGCTCTTCTGCCCGGTCATGCGGCAGCTTATCTGCATCCAGACTGATTCCCGATTAACTTTCACATTGCTTGATATCTCCTTTCATTCACCTCGGCCGAAGCCTGGGCTGCCACCTCAACAAGTGTTGGATAGAAAAACACGGGTGGAGAGTGATTTGGGGGTCATTGGGGGAGGTTTTTGCTATACTTAGCTGAAGATGCCTCACCACCAGCAGGTTCGCCTCCTTCCCAGTGTGGCAGTTCCGTTTCTCCGTACGACAATTCGGTTCCCCGAGACGTAGCTGCACACTGCTAACTCACTTGGTTCGTCGCGTTATGCCTATTCATTCAGGAAAGCTGCATTTGCTGTTCTGGCTGGTTCTGGCCAGTGCCTTCGGCCTGCCAGCTGATGTCAACCACGCTGATGAGCAAGCCAAGCCAGCAGTTGACAACTCTGGAGCCGCGTTTCAGAACGCGGATGAACGTCAAAGTCTTGATGAGCTCAAGCAGTCTGGCCTGCAACGATCGCGTTTTAATACCGTTGTAAACGATACCCCCGAAGGAAAACCGGCCGACGCTCGTCTGCAGATGAATCTCACTGAATTCGCATCATCGATTAAGCCACTTCTGAACCGACACTGCGTTGATTGCCATGGAGCTGAACTTACCGAAGGAAACATCCGGATCGATACGCTCAACCCGGATTTGTACCGCGGAGGAGATACCGATTGGTGGGTTGAGATCTTTGCCGTGGTCACCAAAGGCGAAATGCCACCTCCTGACGAATCTGAACTCAGCAAAGCGGAACGACAACAAATTGTCGAATGGTTGTCGACAGAACTTCAGACGGCATCCAGGTTGCGTCGAAATGCAGTTTCTCAATCGTCTTTCCGCCGGTTGACACGCTACGAGTACAACTATGCATTGCAGGACTTGCTGGGATTACCCTGGGATTTTGCGAAAGATTTGCCGCCAGAGCCTCACACGGAAGAAGGTTTCGAAAACAGCGCGGAATTACTGCATCTGTCGACTTCACAATTCGAGACATACCACCGTCTGGCACGGCAGGCATTGACACGCGCCACTGTCAGGGGAAATCGTCCACTGACGCTGCGATGGGGTATCTCGATGCAGGAAGCGGCCGCACGCGAATGGCCGAAGCTGGATACACAGTTGCAAAAGGCGAAGAACGACTTGGCGAACGACCCGGAGAAGTTGGAGGCAGAACTCGCTCGACTGGAGGCGAGTTTCCGTCAACCACACAAGAAAACTTACTACAAGGAGTTGTCATCCGGGCGTATTGCTCCTGCGCATTGGGAGTATTACGGTGCCAGGTACGCTTTTCTTCCATTGGACGGCGTACCTCAGATGCCTGCCGAAACGGATTATGTTGCCGTGTTGCCAGCGGGGCTTAATCAGAACCTGGTGCTGGAACTGGGAAACCAACTCCCTGATGAAGGCATCATGCGAGTGACGGCAAGGGTCTCGCGAATTCAGTCTGACGCTGCGGGCTTTCCCAGTATTCGGCTATTATTCGGCTGGCAAGCCAGCAATGAAGGACGCGCTTTGTTGCCAGTCAGTAAGGAGGACATCCCTGTCACGGCTAATCCTGGCGATTGGCAGATAGTCACCTGGGACGTCCCGCTTGGTGAAATCTATCCTCGCAACACAGTACGAAAAACATCGCCGATGGGGGCTACGCCAAGCCCATCGGAATACATTCGGATTGCGAACAGTTCTGCATCCAGCCATGCAATTCAGATCGACTATGTCACAGTCGAAGCTCCTTATCATGAGGAATGGCCACCGGCATCTCACCGAGAGATTTTCTTTGCCAGTCAGCATGCAGACAACGAATCAGACTCTGCCAGGGAGATCGTCGAAAACTTCATGCTGCGGGCATGGCGGCGACCTCTAACAGTGCATGAGGTCGATCGAAAAATGAAACTGTTTGCAGCGATGCGGCCAGAGTGTGAATCATTTGAAGAAGCGGTGATCGAAGTCCTCGCCACCGTTCTCTCCTCGCCGCAGTTCATTTACGTGGCGAACATGCCAGCGGATACAACCAGCGCTGCAACAACGGGCTCCAGTCCCTACGATGGACAGCAACAACATCGCGATTACGAACTCGCCACGCGCCTTTCACTTTTCCTGTGGTGCAGTTTACCGGATGCCGAGTTGCTGAAACTGGCCAATAGCGGCCAACTGAAAAAGCCCGATGTACTGGCGAGTCAGGTGGATCGCATGTTGTCCGATCCGCGCAGCAATCGACTTGCAGAACAGTTTGTGCACCAATGGCTGAACCTGGAACTATTGGAATTTGTGAACTTCAAGCGTCAAGGCGGAGGTGTTGATCCCTTGCTGAAAGAGGCCATGCAGCAGGAACCAGTGGAGCTGTTTGCTGAAGTCCTCCAGAAGAATGGCAGTGTACTTGACTTTGTCCACGCTGATTACGCAATGGTTAACGAGCGATTGGCAAAACACTACGGGCTGGCTGGCGTTTACGGTAACGAATTCCGACGCGTTCCGCTGGACGGCGGATTCCAACGGGGGGGATTGCTGACTCAGGCGGGAACGTTGTCAATGAACTCGGACTGGCCAGATTCGCATCCACTCAAACGGGCGATATGGCTGTTGGAGCGATTATTAAATGATCCTCCCCCGCCCCCTCCTCCAGCGGTTCCACAAATCGATCTGGCCGATCCGGAGATCGCCAAAATGACATTGAAGGAGCGGATCGAGAACCATCGCAACCATGCTGCCTGCAATTCCTGTCACGCAAAAATTGACCCTTGGGGAATTGCATTTGAGAACTATGACGCGTTGGGACGGTGGCGTGTTCAGGTCAACGGAAAGCCTGTGGATGCATCGAGTGAGCTGTTCAACCATCAGAAGCTGAATGGAATGGAGGGGCTCAAGCGTCACATTCTGGAAGCAAGGCAGGACCAGTTTGTCGAGGCAATTGTCCACAAGCTGACAACCTATGCCCTGGGTCGTTCGCTTCAATTCGAGGACCGTGCGGCGATTGAAGCGATCACGGCCGAGGTGCGTCAAAATGGAGATGGATTGAAAACGATGGTACTTGCCATTGTAAAAAGTGAGTTATTCCAATCAGAATAAAACATTCACTGAGTGCCGGCTGGGCAGACGCAGCAACGTGGAGAAAAAAGAGATGAGATTCAACATGAATGGCGTCGACCGAAGGCGGTTCCTGCGTGGTAGCGGTCTGGCATTGGCATTGCCCATGTTTGGATCGCTGTTTTCGGCAAGAGCGCATGGTGAGCAGTTAGCAGAGAATCCGAGACGTCTCGCCTGCTTCTACTTTCCAGACGGTGTCCCCATGCCGTTGCCGGAAGACCCTGCGTACAAGGAATGGGCCTGGTTTCCACATGGCGGTGGCAATGAATTTACATTAACGAACTGTATGAGTTCGCTGGAGCCTTTGAAGACTGATCTCACGATCCTTTCTGGTTTTTCACATCCACGGGCCAGAAGCGTTCATGGCCACAACAACGCAGACCAGTTTCTGACGGCTGCAGCAACTGGTGGCGGTGATACCGACTACAGTAATACGATTTCACTCGATCAGGAGTATGTGAAGTATG
>JAGQQT010000244.1 GCA_020426065.1 Planctomycetaceae bacterium
TTCATGAGGTTCACGCTGTTTGCCGGCAAAGATCGGTAAGAGCGATTTTCCCATCATCGGATCCAGCTTGCGGCCACCAATCTGTTGCGGATACTCGGCTCCTGCCAGATCCGCACAGGTTGCCATAATGTCTATCAGATGACCTGGTTGATGTGTCACTTGGCCCCGTTTCGTTTTGAGGCCAGCGGGCCAGTGGACAATCAACGGGGAAGAGATACCGCCTTCATGCTGATTCTGCTTGTACAACCGGAACGGAGTATTTCCCACGTGAGCCCAGCTGGCATCATAAGTCCAGTAGGATTTGGGGTCCCAGGGTTTCAGAGACTTGCCTCGGGTTCGCTCAAACGGGCAGGCACCGTTATCTGAACAGAATAAAAACAGCGTGTTTTCAATCTCGCCGGACTGCTCCAGCGAACTCATCAGGCGTCCCACCTGCTGATCCAGAATCTCGACCATCGCAGCAAACACTTCCATCCGGTCCGCCTCCCACGACTGCTCCTCTGCCGTCAATTCGGACCAGGCGGGAATATGATCCGGCCGGGGGCTCAGTTCCCAGCGGGCGGGTAGCAGGCCAGTGCTCAACTGCCGTTGATGTCTCTCTGTTCGCAGGACATCCCAGCCCCGATCATACTTTCCATCGTATTTCTTCACGGCTTCTTCAGGTGCCTGCAGCGGATAGTGAGGAGCATTAAAGGCAACGTAAAGAAAGAACGGATCCGGCTTGCTGTGCATTTCCTTCAGAAAGTCCAGGGCGAAATCAATATTGGCAACCGTTGTGTAAAACGGTTTGCCATGGAGCGTTTTCGGAACTGTCCACTCGTTTCCATTCAAACGAAAAGTTTCATCTCCCGTAAAAAAGTTGGTCGCCCCGGAAAGGTGTCCCCAATAGCGGGCAAAGCCGAAATCGGTCGGCTGTTTGCTCAAATGCCATTTGCCCACCATCGCAGTCTGATAACCGGCCGGTCCCAGCACTTCAGGAATGGTTGCTCCCCGTGAAAGCGACTCCGCTCCTGCCTGATCACAATACATCCCCGTGAGCAGACTCACGCGGGAGGAATGGCACTTGGCCGTATTGTAAAACTGCGTAAACCGTAACCCGTTCTGCGCCAGGCGATCCAGGTGCGGAGTCGAAATCTCGGAGCCATAACACCCCAGATCCGAAAACCCCAGATCATCTGCCATGATGAGCACGATGTTCGGACGGTCGTTCTGATTTGCTGCCTGACACAATTCTGTCTGAACGAGCAACAGAAAGAAGATGAGTATTGCTTTCATCGGGATCTTCCCTCTTCGGGAGCATCCGTAAAGAACTGAAATGAAACCAACAGACGACAAGTGCTTATAAAGTGACATACCAGTTTTCTTTGTAGCGGGAGTGTTGTGAGGAATACCGAAAATAATTCTGGAGGCCATCCGTTCGGCAGATGAAATGGAACGCCTGGCGCTGTTTTGAACGAGTCAGTAATCAAAGGCAACGATCATATCTGATGAAGTGTTGCGATAGCGTACTGTGGCATAAAAGCCGAATGAAGCACCACTGATCCGGGGAAAAGTCTCCGATCTGACAACATTGCCATCCTCAAAGATTTCGATCAGGAAATTCCCCTCTTTTCTTTCGATGGACCACTCGTAAATCGTATTCATTTTTAAATCTTGCAAACTGCAAACTCTCTCGTAAGAGCTCCCCTTAGAATACGCGATCGCATATTGACCTTCTCTGCTCAAAGTTGACATCAGGAGAAACCCGGTCATTTTGAGGTTCCGCGAGTTCCCGGTATCCAGAATGATCATCTTTCCAAAGTGACCACATTGTTTACCTGCAATTTTGTAATAGTCGTGTCGGCACTGGCCGTGAATTCGAAACCTGCGTTCATGGTGTTCCAGTTCCAATTCGTCCGGAATCGTTGTGCTGAAAAGTGGGGAAAGCATCCGTTTTTCGGAAACGATTCTTACAGCGTCATAAGGTTTTTTACGAAGAAACTCAAACGGAGTGGGAGAGTATCGACCCTGGGAAAAGGCAATGGTCTCTTCCCGGAGCTCTTCCGCCCGAGGAATATTTGAGCCTCCGATCAACCCTTTCAATTCAGACTCATAGAGTTCACGCAAATCGTCAGTGAGCTTTTTCGACTCTGCTACATACAACTTTGTTGCAGTATGAAACTCCGGGCTGAGTTGAATCGAGGAATCCGAAAGCAGTTTTTCTGGCGAGTCTAGTCCCAGCATGATGCGGCCTCGGTGGGTTCTCAGCTTGGCGAATTCATTCAGCTTCATCGAGTTGCTCAGCAAGTCCATTTCTGCAGACATTGCTGCCAAGAAATCACGAGTCAGGCTTTCTTTCTGAGTTGCATATTGGATTTTCTTTGCCCGAAGCTCCAGTTCTCCAGCCATACAGCAGTGTGTGGAGACAAGCAAGGTGAGGAGCAGCACATAGGAATTCATATCATTCTCACTGTGGTGTTATGTTACCCTGTTGATTCACAATGACGCTGGTATCGAGTATGAATATTCTTCTGTGCATCTGCAAGTTCTGGGGATGACAGGAGTAGACCTTGAGGCTGCAGTCAACCTTTTCTCAACAGTGTTCATCGTTGAGACTTCTCGTCTGTTTACCGGAATCATGTCAAAGATGCAGAGTCCACAGGGGTTTACAAGCATATTTACTTTTCAAGACTTGTATTCGATTTCAGGCGGGGATTTGTCTGCAGATAACGGGCAATTGAAATCCCGAGTTCCCGCCCAACCTTCTGGTATCCCTGCTGATTTCCCTCTGGTCGGTTCCAGGCTGTTTCCAGAGTCGTTGAGACCAGATGAGATTGGGTATGGTTTCGCACCCAGTTTGAGCTGACCCGGTTTAGCTCTTCCTCGTTTTTGATATAGGACGTAAACCGGTAGTCGGATTCACAGGAGTCAATGAATTGGGAGCTTACCTTGACCCAGAACAGATAGTTCCGCTGCTGCAGTTCGTCCAGTGAATCCATTTTGGGGCCAAAGTAAAAAGGTTTTTTGTCACCTGGTCCTGGATTGTGCAGGTCGATGAAAAGATCCAGTTGTCCAGCTTGATCCAGTTTCAGAATCTTCTGTTGAGCGGCAGCAACCTCTGGATAGTACGGTTTGTTATCCCAGTCGCGGTTATGATCTCGCGGGATGGAATCCTTGCCCCCTAGGCTCTGGACAGCACTGTCCACATCCATGATCGGAATAAAGTGGATCGTGGAGGTGCGTCGCAGTTCCTGAGCAACAGGATCATCACTGATTGCCCAGAGGAGAAACCCTTGTCCCACCCAGCTGGAGCCCCATTCCCAGGCGTGCTGCCGTGCCTGAACCCACACACCATAAGCTGGTTCATTGGGAGTGGATTCACACCCAAACCGGATTCCCTGAACGCTTCTTCCTTCGCGAGTGACTGCCAGCTCAAACCGCTCTGCTTCAGGCAGGATTTTACAAGCCTCTGACAGTAATGCCTCCAAATGTGAGGTGTGAAAAGGAGGTCCCCAGGCGATCCAGATTGTGGATGATTTGGATTCGACGCGATACGTAATCCGATCTCCCTCTTTGATTCCCAGCTCAGTTTGCTGCCAGACTGCGTTGTCATAACTTAACGAGGCTCGATCTGGCTGCGACCAGGAGTGATCCAGGACCCGATCATTCTGAAATGGAGTCAAGTTTTTCTGCACGGTCAGCAGCAGTGGACGGTCAGGATCAATTCCCTCCACGCAGAGATACCAGTTGCAGGGATATCCACGACCTGGTGTTACGCGAGGTCGGATTTGCACATGCTGTTTGATTTCGTCAATCGAAACAACTTCGGCAGAACCACCGGGAAAATCAGTGTGGCAATGGAGTTCTGCTTTCTCTTCATTTGCCAATGACTGGCTCAGGCAGATGGTCATCAAAACGAACTGGCATGAGGCAAGGTGTAATGTCACTCTTTCTCCTGATCTGATCGATGGAATAAACTGACCGCTTCAAAGTTTATCCGATCAGAACCTGAATTGCTTATGCACCCGATATGAAAATACTGATTCTCACCGTTGGAACTCGAGGTGATGTCCAGCCCTATCTTGCTCTGGCAATCGGTCTTCAAAAGGCAGGACATCAGGTTCAGCTCTGTACACACCAGATGTTTGATTCCCTGATTTGTCGGTATGGAATTGACCACGCTCCGATCAACAATGACTTGCGTGCATTCATGGATTCCGAAGCCGGCAGGGAGGCCATGGAGACCACCACCAACCTCATAGCAGCGATTCGCACTGGTATTCGCCTTCTTCCTTTGATCACGGAGATGATGCGACGTCAGATTCAGGAAATGTGGCAAGCCGCTGAGGCTTTTCAGCCAGATGTGATTCTGTTTCACAAGAAGGCCATTGGTGCAGAAGACTTTGCAGAGAAACTGGGGTGCCGATGTGGTCTGGCTTTTTACCTGCCAATGTATGTTCCGACTGCAACTTTTCCCGCGTTTGGCTTTCCCCGTTTCCCTTCAGGTTCATTGTACAATCGCAGCACTTATCGGGTTGTGGAAGCAGTAACCCGAATGAGTAGCGGCAAATTCATTAAACCCTGGCGCAAGGAGCAGAACCTTCCACGCCAAAGGCCTCCTTATTTCTGTCATGCAGATGGTCGTCCGATTCCGGCTATCCATGCTTTCAGCCCAAGTGTCATTCCTCAACCAGCTGACTGGCCTGATCATGCCACGGTGACGGGATACTGGTTTCTGAATGCATTGGAAAGTGAAACACCAGATTCCGAGCTGGTTCGATTTCTGGAGGCAGGTCCACCGCCAGTTTATGTTGGCTTTGGGAGTATCTTCGGGAAAAATCCTCGGGATTTAACTGCTCGCGTGATCGAAGGGATTCGTCGGTCGGGTTTTCGTGCGATCCTTGCTTCCGGCTGGGGTGGACTCGATGTCACAGATTTCACTTTGCCAGATTCGATCTTCACCCTGAAATCAGCCCCGCACGACTGGCTGTTTCCCCGTGTGTCAGCGGTCGTTCATCATGGCGGATGTGGTACCACAGCTGCAGGCCTGAGAGCTGGTAAGCCAAATCTGATTTGTCCCTTCTTTGGTGATCAGCCATTCTGGGGAAATAAAGTTCATGCACTGGGAGCGGGTCCGAAACCAATACCCCAAAGGAAATTGACCGCTGACCACTTTTGCAAAGCACTGCAGCAGCTCGTGAATGATGAACAGCTGCGACTTCGAGCAGAGGAAGTGGGGAGACAGCTTCAAAACGAAGATGGGGTCAGCAATGCCGTTCGCTTCATTGAAAATCAGTTTGCATGAAGCCGAAACAGATCAGCTGACCGCAAAGACCTGCTCCGGATCAAAGTTCTGGCGGATTTTCTGGTAGAGCTGGTGAGCAGAGTTGCTGGCCTGCAAGGAATCAGCAGCCTGTCCCATTAAAACTTGAGTGTTGACTTTGGGGTCATTTAGAGCGGCGGCAAGCCAGGACTGGGAAGCGGCGGTTGATGTTCCCCAGACGATCACCGTCCCGGTAGCAACATGGCCCACTGCCTGCAGGTTTTCGAGCTGGTCAATCTGTTCGGTGAAAGTGACGGAACGGTCCGGTGTCATCGCCAGACGCACCAGCAGTCGGTCTTTCGACACGATCTCCTGCAAGTCCAGCAGAATCTTTGACCACGGTTGTGAAGTCGGAACATGATCCTGCTGGTTATCACTCACAGGATCAGAGAACTCCCCCAGCAACTGGTCAAAGTGCCCTTCTGCGGCATGGCAGTAGACTTCCGATCCCGTGAGCCCCAGCCGGACAATCCGGTTTTCCGTCCAGTCGAAAATCGCCGGATCAAACGGCAGCATTCGTAACTGCTTCCAGAGTTCCAGCGATTCGGTTTTGTCTTTCAGGCGATACTCGCGCAGACAATATGATTCTGGGCTGGGGACAACCTTGAGCGAAGCCGAAACGGGTATTGCCAGCCTTCCCCGGGAACCGATCAGAAATTTATGCAGATCATAACCTGCCACGTTTTTTACGACTCGGCCACCGGATTTGAAGATCCTCCCCTGGCCATCAATCGCACTGATTCCAAGCAGAAAATCACGGACCTTTCCGTAACCGGCACTCAATGATCCATACCAGTTCTGGCAGATCAGTTCTGCGACGGTTGTCTGCTCCGGACAGGGAATATCGAGCGGGAGAAACTGCTGCCTCTCTGCCAGAACCTGCTGCAGAGCCGAAATGGTGATTCCCGCTTCGACAGTAATCGTCAGGTCCTGCCACGCATGATCAATCACCGCATTGAGCTGCTGCAGGGAGAGTGTATTCCGACTCATCTGCTCACCCAGCCACTGCTGCGGATCGGTCATCCACGGAATTGTCTGGCCGGAGGAAGA
>JAGQQT010000245.1 GCA_020426065.1 Planctomycetaceae bacterium
CGCAAACAAGAAAACAAAAAAAGAACAATAACTGAACACAGACACAGCAGACAAATTTGTGAAATGCTTCAATGTGCAGACAGGAGAACTGGTAAATGCATTTGAAGGCCATACGGAACATGTTCTGGATGTTGCCTGGTCTGCGGATGGACTTTCACTGGCCAGTGCTTCTGCCGACAAGACCGTGAAGATCTGGGATGCAATTGAAGGAGCCCAGAAGCGAACCATCACCAGTTTTGAAAAGCAGGTCACCGGTCTGAAATACATTGGCGTGAGTGACAACCTGGCCACCTGCAGTGGTGACAAAGTGGTTCGTCTGTTCCAGGCCAGCAATGGTCGGAATTATCGGAATATGACCGGAGCGGAAAAATTCGTGAATGCTTTTGACGTTACCGACAGTGAATCGCTCGTCATCGCAGGCGATCATTCCGGCACTGTTCGACTGTGGAACGGACAGAACGGACAGCTGTTACAAACGTATGTTCCAAAAACAGAAACCGCACCTCAATAATGTGGTGCGGCTTCGGAGTTTTCTCAGCTCATCCAGCTTAATGTCCAGGCATAAAGGCTGATGAACCCACTGACGAAAAACATCGGCCAGTGCAGTTTCTGTGGTTTTCGGGAAGTTTCCTGCATTGCAACATGCTGTCGCAGATGCTCATTCATTCTTTCAAGAAAGCAGATTTGAATCTGCGTAGTCGCTTCCATATTCATGCTTGATCGCTCCTGACTTCAGTCTGTTTACATTCTTGCAGCAGAAACGTTTTGTGGAGTGAACGCATCCAACTCAGGCTGCGATTCCGTTTCGCGGATGGATTCAGTTCCCATTGAAAGGAATTGATTCCACTGGTGTCTGGCGAATGGAACCCGGAGTGCGTTTAGGCTTGGGAGGTATGAGTGATATCGTCCAGATTCACTCTGTTTTCTGGAGTGGAACGGCGGGTTCTGGGGAATCTTCACAGAATGGCCCCGAGAAACCGCAATACGCCGGATGAATGCACTGTTCCGGTTTTATCGCTCTTTGAGGTGCTGCCGTTTAGCAGGCTCCGTTTGCGTCCGCTGCTGCGAACTCGATACACTGTGCCCAGCATTTTCCCTGCAGGAATTGTCCTGCCGGGCTGGTTAACAGAAAGACTTGAGGATGAACAAGTTACGATCCGTAGTTGCAATGTCGATCGGTGCTGCCCTGATTCTGCCTGGCTGCGATTCCAATTCGAATTCCAACTCGGTCCCATCCAGCCCCAGCGTATCTGCCCCTGCTGAAAATCCGGAAGCAGGTACGTCGGATCAGGCAATACCACCTGTTGCAGAAATCCCTCAGGATGACTTTACAGCCGAAGAAGGCTTCACTGCTCTCGCCTTTTCAGACTTTACCCCCGTCTTTGCGAATGAAGAAACCTGGAAGGAACACGGCACTTCAATCGTGACAACCGGTGAGCCCAAAGGGTATCTGCAAACCAGTCAGACATTTTCCAATTTCACACTCAAGCTCGAATACCGTTTTCTCCCCAAGCCCAAGCTGGCAGAAGAAAAACGTCCTCTCAGCAACACTGGCGTGCTGCTTTATATCGATGAGGAACAGGCGATCTGGCCGAAATCCGTGGAAGTCCAGGGAAAGCATGTTGAAATGGCTTCCATCAAATCAAACGGTGGGATTCCAGATGTCGTAATTACAGATGACCAGGCAGCCAGGGAAGCGGCACGCAAACCGGTAGGAGAGTGGAATGAGTTGACCATCATTTCTGCGGACGGAGCGTTAACATCCTTTCTGAACGGTACCCAGATCTGCCAGTCCGAGCCGGCAGAACGCCAGTCGGGCCATCTCGGATTTCAGGCCGAAGGGTTCCCCGTTGAATTCCGCAGAATCCGGATTCAAACCAGATAAAATCAAACCAGAACGGGATTGCCGATCCTGCCGGAATGTTTGTGCAGCTCAAGAATTCAGGCTTGAAGCCTACCATTACTAAATCAATGAAATCTGATTACCAAAATCATTTTCAGAACGGAATGACATAATGAGGGATCTGATCGAACAAAGCCGGGGAGTTCTTCTGGCGGGAATTACGTTGTTGCTGATCGGGTTTGCTGGCTGCGATCAATCTTCCTCCACTCCAGAGCCCTCAGGTTCCGCAGCAACGGAATCGGGTGATTTGCCGCTCCCGCCCGCGGCCTCGACAGAGAATGCCATTGAAGAACTTCCTCCCTGGATTGGCCGCTGGATGATGGTCATTACAGAGGAGACAACGGACTTCCATCCGTTATTGATTTCCATTGAGCCGCACGAAAAAGGACGCATGATCCGCAAGCTGGCTCATGGAAAACTGCGGGCGTTTCAGGACTGGAGTATCGCCAATGGTCTGTTCCAGGAAGATCGCCTGCGAATGGTGGTGACCAGCGAAAGTGGAGTCTTCATGTTTACCGGACAGCGACATGGCGATGTCGTGATTGGCAGTCTGATCCGTGAAGGAGAAAATCAGGGGTCTTTGACTCGGTTGATTAAAACCTCCGCCACCGACTTGAACGAAATCGAAACCCCCAGTCCAACCGATGGCGTAAACGAGTTCAATGAAGCGGTGAATGCAGAAGATCCAATCCCCGCACTAAGAAATCTGGTTACAAAATTCCCTTATTCTCCTCTGGTCAGTGCGGCCTATTTTGCCATGCTGGACCATGCTGTCGTCAAAAAAATGCCGCTTGAGGAAGTCAAATCCTTCGCCGATACCGCTGTGGCAAACCTGCAGGACTGGGGTCCGATTTTCGTCCCCAATGCCCGTTTGCGTGTCATCACGATGACGATGAATGATGCCGCTTACCAGTCGATTGCCAAAGAAAACGTTGAAGCATTGAAGGAATTCCACAAGGAATTTCCAGATGAATCCTATGAAGAACGCCTGGCCCTCACGGATGCTCAACTGAAACTGCTTTCTACTGATGAAGCGGAAAAGGCAGATGGAGAAAAGTCTTTGAAAGAGTTGCTGGCAGATCGTCCTTTTGAAGTCAAAGGGATGCTGGCGCTGGCGGATTATTATGAAAAGGCCGAGCGGAAAGAGGAGGCTCTGGCGATCTATGCCAAGCTGGCCGTCATGCCTGGCCTGCAACGCATGATTGGAGTGTTCGAGAACCCGAATGGGGGAGAACCGATGACAATCGTGGATAAAGTTCAGCTGCTCTCCGGCAAACAGGACGGAGCCTTGCAGGAGTTCCTTGATGAAACCTATGAAAAGGAACTGTTCTACTTTGCCAGCCCCGAAGGCGAACAATCCCCGCTCAAAGAAAATCGACGCATTCCCATGGTCGAATTATTTACTGGCGCCGCCTGCCCTCCCTGTGTTGCTGGTGATCTGGCATTGGGTGGGCTGGAAAAACTGTTTCCCTCACCAGAAATTATCGCCGTCCGATATCACCAGCACATCCCCCGCCCGGATCCCATGACGGTCCGTGTGGGTGAATCCCGCTTCAGTTATTATGGTGGCCAGGGAACCCCTGCCCTGTTTCTGAATGGACGTCCTACTGATCCAGTAGGAGGTTACGTGTTTCATGCTGAGGAGCATTTCAATAGTCTGCTCCCCAATATCCAGAATGCCCGACAGCAGTCCTCACCGGTGGTAATCAAGCTGGAAACAACATCTGAAGAAAACCATTTGAAGGTGAAGGTTCACGTGGAAGGAGTAACGGAAAGCCGGACCGATGTGAAGTTGCGTCTGCTGCTGGTCGAACCCCTGATTCATTTTGTGGCACCCAACGGAATCCGCATGCATGAAATGGTAGTGCGTGATCTGCCGGGAGGCACAACAGGAGCTCCCGTCCAGGCGGGGAAAGCAGATCTGGAGCAGGACCTCGATATTGCCAAAACCAAGGCTGATTATCTGATCGAAATTGAGGAGTTCCAGAAGAATCGCGAAGTGAGTTTCGACACTATTCCTGGCGACTTCACTCATTTGCAGGTCATTGCGTTTGTGCAGGATGACAGCTCGAAAGAAATCCTGCAGTCAACCATTTCACCTATCCTTAATTTCCCGTCACTGAAAACAGCTGAAGCAGCTGCAGAGTGAGTAAATTGGGGTTCGCCGTCAACAGGAGTGCTGGCCTGTTTTCCCTGGCAGCTTTGATGAGGTTCTAGACTTTTAGAGGTAATATGGAGATTACGCTGTACGATCAACGAAATGGATTTCGTCGAGGCCTATCGAACACACTTGCCTATCCGCTGGCCCTGTTTGGATCGTTCTGGATGCGTCCTTTAAAACTGGATGATTCGGAGCGGCACGAAAACGGCCTGGTCGTGATACTGTCAGGGATTGAAGGCCCGGGAGTTCTCTCCCGTTCGCTGGTGCAGGGATTGATTGACGCCCAGGTCTCGCACGCCATCCGGATCGTGAACTGGACGGCTGCGGTCCGACCGGCAGTCATCAACCTCTGGCGTTACGAAAAGAATCGTCAGAAAGCTGCAGAAATTGCCCAGGGCCTGATGGATTACCAGCAACGGTTTCCCGGACGCCCGATCACACTGATTGGCCATTCGGGCGGAGCAGCCATGATTCCCTTCGTTCTCGAAGAGCTGCCTGAACGGAATGTCGTACAGAATGCGATCATGATCGCTCCTGCCTTGAGTCCCATTTATGATTTGACGTCTGCCCTGGTCAAAGTGAAAGAGAAAATCCATCACTTTTATTCCTGGCGGGATTTGTACTTTCTCGGCTTTGGAACTCTGACCATGGGCACGCTCGATCGCCGCTTCTGCCTTTCTGCCGGACGTGGCGGTTTTCTGGTTCCTGCAGAGGATCAGGACGCGGCAGCGGTTTACTCAGAGAAACTGAACGAAGTGCCTTATCGCCAGTCGATGATGCGAGACTGGCATTATGGCGGACACTTGAGCTGCATGAACCGTGTGTTCATTGAACGGAATGTGGCACCGATTATTCTGGGCAAACACCAGAACCACGAGTCAGTCACGCCGCATTGATATCGTCCAGATTGAACTGAACTTCAATCAGCGTGGTCACTCCGCGACGGGATTCCGGATTGTATCCCTTGCGGAATTGAACGCGCCACACAACGTTGCCACTGAGCCGATCTTTCCAGTCGGGTGAAGACGGCAGATAAAGTTCGATGCTCTCACCAGGTTTCAGCATCGGCAGCTCAGGCATGTCGGCAAAATTCCAGTCACCAAATTCTTCGAGGTCATAGAGTAATAAAGTGTGTTCCTGTTCTCCCTTATGACTGGAAGTGGAGAGAAACTGATTTGACCGCAACCAGGCGGGATTCTGAGTATCGACAATCCTTTTCAGCACCAGGGTGCGATCCAGAGGAGCAAAGGTCTGATCGGTAGAGACATTCTCAAAACGAAGCCGAAGTTTCAGCACATCGGGAACAGGTTTTCGGTTCTGAGTGGCCGAACCGGAATAATGTACGAATTTCAGTGAGGCTTTTTCTACTGCAATCGGAGTGACCTTCAAATTGCCATATCGTTTTGACTGGCCAATTTTGAGGGTGTGTCCCGGAGCGAGCCGGGCGTGTTCCGGGACAAGACGATAGGCGATCTCATCGTCCTTCATGGGAGGCTTAAGGTCTGGCAGACTTTCGAGGTTGTGTGCCGAACCCGCCATCATCTGATAAATCAGGTAGATGCACAGCAGTGTCACCGCACTTGCGTAGCTGAGCAGTATGGTCGATTTCATACCCGCAACCGCTCGTTCCTTGTTACGGCGCGCTGCTTTTTCCTTGAGTTCTGCATCTGGATCCGGTTCTGGCTGCTTTGCTTTTGGTTGTAGTTCAGCGGACCGGCCAGTGGACGCCTCTTCTTTGCGGGCGGGAGTTTCCCGTGGGGCAGGTGCAGGGGCTTCAGGCTCTTCCCCCGTGGAGTTGCTGGTGGTCAGATCCTCCGCTGGCGGTGTTTCCTCAGATTCACTTGAAGCGGAAACTGTTTCTGGAACGGGAGTGTCGGTTATGATTTCCGCTGGCTCTGTCGAGTCCGCTGCTTCAGCACTCTTTGTCACAGTTGGCTGTTCCGAATTTAGTGCAGAAGTAAATTTGGTGCTGCTGTCGACATTCGAATAGAGCGCTGGTCCATCCATCCAGGCCAGACCCGAATCTGGCGATTTTGCTTCAGCAGCAGGATCGTTTTGCGTTTCCTGGCTTTCGACTGGCTGTTCGCCAGGCGGCTGATCAAGAATTGCGGAATCAGAGGGCTTCCGCTCATGCAGAAAATCAAAATTGGGCTCGTTATCAGGCATTCTTCAACTCGTTGGAAGGTTGCGAATCGTTCGGGAGAACTTCGGATATCGTGGTTACCAGTTTTGGTTGCTGGCAAGATTCTAATCCACC
>JAGQQT010000246.1 GCA_020426065.1 Planctomycetaceae bacterium
GCCAGTGCCGTGTCATCGATAACTGTTGCAAGAGTGACGGAGTTATGAGCAGAGTGGATGATGGCGCGCAGAAACTGTTGAGCTTCCCGAGCGTAAGCGGATCCATCGGACGCGACGAGGATGTTCATGCGATTCCCTGTTTTACACGAAAATGATCGCTCATGGAGTGATTCCCGTCATCACAGGAGATCCTCTCAGAGCAAATTCACATTCCTGTAGCATGTCAATTCCGGGAAAGGTCTGCAATCGTGTTGATGCAACCAGTTCCAGAGAACAGACATATTCGACCCGACTCAGGCAACAGGGAGCCAAAGTCAGTTCAATTTCAGAGCGCGCCGCTCCCGGTGAGCACAACACGGATGGTGCGGAACAGGATTTTGAGATCGTTCCACAGGCAGCAGTTCTGCAGATACATCAGATCGTAGCTGACTTTTCTGCGGAAACTCTCGATGTTGTTATCGTAGCCGTTTTCAATCTGTGCCAGGCCGGTCAGACCCGGTTTCAGGCCGAGACGCTGAATGTAGTCCGGGATTTCATCCGTCAACTTCTTGATGAACTCAGGGCGTTCGGGACGAGGCCCGACCATCGACATTTCTCCTCGCAGCACATTCCAGAGCTGAGGCAGTTCATCGAGCCGGGTTTTTCGCATAAACCGTCCAATCGGCGTGACGCGGGGATCGTTCTTCTGGGCGAACTGGGCTCCGTTCTTCTCGGCATCACAGCGCATGGTGCGGAATTTATAGAGTGTGAATTCGCGTCCATATTTCTGCTGAGAGCGCCGGTCGTTGCTGGGATTCCGCCGCTCCTGAAGACTTTCGGGAGGACCTTCGCTGCGTTGGCGACGATCTGGACGCTTCTTCCTCTGGTTGAGTCCCACGCGAGTCTGTGAAAAGATGATTGGTCCCGGTGAAGTCAGCCGGACCGCCAAAGCTGTCAGCAGCATTACGGGGGAAAGCAGAATCAGCAATGTAAGAGCGAGGACGATGTCTCCTAACCGCTTGAAGAAGCGAGTGGACAGGGAGAGGCAATGAATGTTTTCCCGGGGAAGTTCCAGGTGCAACTGGCTGATCCACCTGGCTTCCGTAGTGGTCAGGTCAACCTGGGTATCTAGCTCATGTGAATAGGCGAGCACATCCGCGAGCGGGGAATCCGCACGAAAGACAGGAACAATTTTATCGCCGGGATAGCCGGAGTTGACTGTAGGAGCAGTGCTCATGATCTCTCTTTGTTCCTCTCTCCACTGGATGAGCAAAATGCTCTCAGGCCCTGGACAAGACGTGCTCAGCGTTGAGTGTAGTTACTCTAAACCTGATGGTCTGTCCAATTCCAACTTCATTTGGAGTTTCTTTCTGACGGATTTGCTCTGGTTCAAAATCTGCGGTTTGTAGGGGTTGTAACATTCATGATGATGAATGTGTTGTGAATTCTTCGATTCAAAATGGTTCTGAAATCAACGGTCATCCGTCATCGCAAGTGGTGAAAACTCGGGGTTGAGCGGCGCTGCCGTACCAGAAACACGGTGTACTACATATTGACCACTGCGGAAGACCACAGGATGCTGATAGGGAAATTCTCCCCGATGCTCCTCCGGAAAGGTTGGAGGGAGAGCGTGCGGAGTTTGGGGATCGACTTCCCGCGAATCTTCAAGAGTCATGCCGTTTTCCAGCAGGCTGCTGAGAATGTATCTGTGCCCGGACTGATCCAGACTGGTCACGATTTCCGGTTGATGTTCCCGGAAGACGCGCGTTAGCACATCCAGATAGACAAATCGACTGGAAGGTTTCAGTTGCAGGGCAGCGTAGGCGTGAACCAGGTACACGTTATGCACAGTCAGCTCGCCATCTTTCAGGTTCTGTCTGCGGAGGAATTCCAGGGCTGGTTCCAGTTCGACCCAGTGTGGGAGTGGAAAATGCTGCAGGGCTGTTTTGATTTCCGGCGTACTTCCCTGCTGCAGGCAGTCAGCCCAGTGCTGCACTCGAGAAATCCGAGTAGCCGGACTGAAGAAAACACAAACCAGAATTGTCAGTGAAGCCAGCACAAAACCACAGGGTGTGGCATGAAATCGGGCCTCTATGGAAACCGACTGCACCTGCTCCAGTTGGACCAGGAACTTTTGACAGCCATAAACAGTTAATGTGATTGCCAGCATCAGTTCCGGAACGTGGATGTAATCGAACAGATGCTGGAAATAGAACGTCTGAAACAGCCAGCCAAGATAGACTGCCGAGAGCATCCGCTCCTGCAGGAATTGGGGACGATCAGTACGTTGATTGTTCCACAGGAACCAGCAGGCCAGCGGAATTGCGGTCAGATGAGCCAGGCTGAACGGGTAGTAGCGCAGCTGTTGACGGAATAACCGGTCCCACGTCCAGCGCTCCCGACCAACTTCGAAATAGGTCGGATTCCATTCAATCGCCATTTCCCAGAAGTGGGCCCAGGTTCCGGAAGCAATCAGCCAGGAGATTCCGGCAGAGCCGATCAGAAGTCCACCGACCAGAATCCCACTCAGATCCTGAAGATGAGATTTGGTTTTCGTTCCACGCTGCCAGCCGACCGCCATGGCTGCCAGGGCAGGGAAGGCAATAAACGGTTTGATCCAGAAGCCACAGGCCCAGACAATACCTTCCAGCACTCCCCAGGCAAACAGGGTATTTGCGGAGCAGGACTGCTGTTCGATGCGATTTATTTGATGCCAGCGCAGATAAAGTGCGATCAGCGCGGGCAGGAATAACCAGGTATCGCGCTGACAGTGACACCATTCAGATGTCCCGGCATAAAACCAGAACACAAACAGGGCTGTCAGCCATTGCTGATTTCTACTGCCAGCAAACCAGCGGCTCAGCAGAAACGTGATTCCCAGGACTACTGCCAGGTCAACTCCCTTGAGAGCATACTCTGACCAGCCAAACATTCCCCGGATGGCCAGATGCAACCAGACAATTCCCGGCAGGTTCGGTTCCACAATATCCCGATACAGCACTCCACCGGACAGCACAGTTTTTGCCTGCAGGTCATACAAAGCGGGATCTGCAGTCAACGGCATGCACATCAGCAACGGCGCACTCACCAGCAGGAGAGCGGCAAACAGCATTCCGGGAACGAGTCCGGTTCGATGAATGAAGGAAGAATTTGTCACGGCAAACAGTTGTGTCATCAGTTCATGAAATGGATTGGTCAACACTGAACCATAGCTTGCTGTTTGCACACTGGCGTTGCGAAATGTCCACATCCTCAGTGAGGGACGCGAACAGTTTCCGTCAGAGATTTCTTCCCGGAGAATCGTTGTAACCGGTCCAGCTCTTTTCATTCGCACCTTGTCTGTCCGGCATCTTCCCTCAAACGGAGGAATCCCATGCCTGAGGTGGATTTGTAGGGTAAAGCTGAAATGACGTTGCATTTTGGCAACACTCCCCGCAGCCGTATCATTGAGGATTGGCTTTCATGGATGTCGCACATCTGGATCAGCTTTCAGAACTCGAACAGACTTACTGGTGGCATGTCGCCAAACGCCAGCTCGTCATGGACTGGCTGCAGGAATTCGCTCCTGCACCGGGGAAGCTGGTGGAAGGGGGAATCGGTTCGGCCGGAAATCTGCTGACCTTTCAGAACCTCGGTTATGAAGTCTCCGGCCTGGATATCATGCCGGAAGCCGTGGAATATGGCCGGAAGCAGGGACTGCAGGATGTCCATGTGCACGACCTGGAACAACCCTGGCCATTCGAGGATGCCTCACTCGACGTGGTTGTCCTGCTGGATGTGATTGAACATGTCTCACAGCCAGTGCAGGTTTTGCAGCACGCTCATCGCTTGTTGAAGCCCTCGGGCAAACTGATCCTGACCGTACCCGCCTATCAGTGGTTATTCAGCGACTGGGATGATGCCCTGGGGCATTATCGACGTTACACATCCCGCAGGTTACAGCAGCAGACAACAGCCGCAGGATTCCAGACCTGCACGCTGACTCACTGGAACTCGTTCACACTCCCCGCTGCTATTGGTTTGCGGGGCTGGCAGAAACTGCGACCTAATCGACGCCCGGCCGAGTTTCCCGAAGTCAGTCCGATGGTCAATCAGATTCTGCTCGGCTGTGCGGCCTTTGAGCGACAATGGAATCGGGTGATGCCCGTTCCTTGCGGCCTTTCAGTCGCTGGTGTTTTTGAAAAAGCTCCTGAAGCCATGCACAATCCCCTGCACCAGTCCTTTGTTGGGGAGGGGAACTGATGACGCTGCCTCTGTCTCGAACCCCCTCCGCTGCACTGATCTCCATCGTGCTCCCCGTTTATAACGAGCTGCAGGTGCTGGATGAACTTGTGCGGCAGATCACCTCTGTTCTGAGTGGTGAAAACTGGATCTACGAAATCATCTTCGTCAACGATGGCTCTTCCGATGGAAGTGATCGCAAGCTGGATCAACTGGCTCGGCTGCACTCATCGGTTCGAGTGTTGCATCTGTCCCGCAACTTTGGTCATCAGCCTGCCGTGCAGGCCGGACTGGATGCTGCCCGCGGCGATGCGGTCATCCTGATGGATGCTGATCTGCAGGATACTCCGCAATCGCTCATCAAGTTTCTGCAGGCATGGCAGAGCGGATACGAGGTGGTTTATGCCGTCCGCACCAAGCGGAAAGAGGCTGCCTGGAAGCGATTTCTGTTTGATTCGTTTTATCGGGTGCTGAATCATGTTTCTTCGGTTCCGATTCCCCTCGATGCCGGAAACTTCAGCCTGATTGATCGGCGTGTACTCAATACAATCAACCAGCTTCCGGAAAGAGATCGGTACTTTCCTGGGTTGCGGAGCTGGTGCGGGTTCCGTCAGATCGGAATCGAAGTCGAAAGGGCGGAACGCTACGACAATCAACCCCGTGTTTCATTGCGAGGACTGTTTCGGCTGGCCAAAACGGCGGTCTTCTCGTTCTCGAATGTTCCGCTGACCATGTTCTATACAATAGGGGCACTCTCGTTTCTGGTGTGTGCATCGGTTGGTTCGTTTGCACTTTATCATAAGGTGATTTCCGGACTGGCGATTCCCGGCTGGGCTTCGACCACAACTGTGGTTTCGCTGTTTGGAGCAATCAATTCGCTCGGGATTGCGATCCTGGGAGAATACGCCGCTCGCATTTACGATCAGGTCCGGAGTCGGCCAAACTATGTGCTCGATCCCCGGTCTCCTCAAACCAGCGAGCAGTCTTCGCCTGAAGAGTCGTTTGCCGGGGAGTCGGTTCGCCGCAACGAAGCCATGTTAACCTGGCTGGCCAGAAACTGGGGTCAGGAAGCAGGAGCGGAAAATCCAGCGGAGTCGGTCAGTTCACCACATTGACAGGTGGCAGTCCCTGCAGCACACGCAGGCAGTTCCGCGCCCCTTTGACGCGCATGTCCATCAACCCTTCTTCGCAATAGAAGGCGGCGTGCGGATTGAGAATCAGTCGGTCAAAAGCAGGATGGGCTGGATCTCGCCAGGCTTTGAGGAGTGGGTTATCCACTTCGGGAGGTTCCACGGGCAGCACATCAATTCCTGCTCCGGCGATCTGCTCCGATTCGATTGCCTTCAGAACGACCTTCGGATCAACCAGACCACCACGAGCGGTATTGACCAGGTATCCTCCACGCGGCATCTGGTTGAGCAGATCCAGGGTGACAATATTCTGGGTTTCCTCAGTCAGTGGACAGTGCAGACTCAACACGAGTGCATCCCGGACCAGCTCTTCGAGCGTTTCCACGTGCATGATTCCGAGTGCTTTGTCGGTTCCCTGGGGGACGTAGGGGTCGTAATACCGGACATCAAAGCCGAGTGCCTTCGCCCGCAGAGCGGTCGCCGTTCCAATACGCCCCGCTCCGATGATGGCAAAAACCCTATTGCGAATTCTTCGTTTCGGCACAATCTGGGTATAGGACCAGGGCTCCAGAGATCGCTGCAGCCGACTGTTCAGCTGATGCGTTCCCCGCAATAACCCCAGCGCCATGGCAATGGCAGAATCCGCAACCTCTTCCGTTCCGTAATCGGGAACATTGGCGACGTTGATGCCCAGCTTGCGAGCGGTCCGCCAGTCGACGTTATCGATTCCAACTCCACAGCGGACAATCAGTTTGCAGTTCTGCAGGCGTTCCAGTGAGAGCGGAGTCAATGAAATGGCATGATAAACCATAAGGGCTTCCGCCTGCTCCACCTTGCCGATCAGATCTTCTTCACGGCAGGCGTCCAGTGCAATCACCTTGGCAGTCTCGCCCAGAATCGACTGTTCAATTTCCAGGTTACCGGTAATGAAATCGGTAATCACAACTTCC
>JAGQQT010000247.1 GCA_020426065.1 Planctomycetaceae bacterium
GGCCGTCATTTCCGAGTCGCCCTTGCATCGTAAGCCGTCCCGTGGATTGTTCCCGCAGCGAAACCGCATTGTTTCCGGGATGAGCCTGGGGGTGATCGTGATTGAGGCCTCGGAAACGAGCGGGACGTTGCATACCGCTCGACATGCCATGGAGCAGGGGAGAGATGTCTTCGCACTTCCAGGCCCGCTCGACAGTCGGGAAAGTGAAGGCTGCCATCGCCTGATTCGGGATGGCGTCACGCTCGTTCGCGGAGTCGACGATGTCCTGCAGGGACTAGGGCCACTGATGCAACCGGTCTCCGTGCCTGCCACTCAGGAACGGACGCGAAAGGAAACCGTGACGGAAGAGCGGCCTTCCAGTCAGAACTCAATCGAACCTGCCGAACGGGCCATCCGCATTCCGCGGGAGCTCAACCTGACCGAGCAGCAAACGCAGATTCTGCAATGCGTTAATCAGGAACCAACACTCATCGACGACGTGATCGAAAAGTCCGGCCTGGAAGCCTCCCGAGTCCTGGCCACCATCACAGTCCTGCAAATGAAAAAAATCGTCGAACGCCTTCCCGGAAATCGAATCGCATTGTCAAATCACATCGGGTGATTGGCTGGGTTATTCATCCATCGAACGCCAGTTGAAAAGTTCGACGACTCCTACGCTGTGGATCCCTTCGTAGACTTTGAAACTCTTGTCGGAGACGGGATTTCCAGACTTCATTCCTGCCACGATTTCTATTTCACGCGTAATTTTTTGTGGACCAGACAAGAACGTAAAGTGCTTGGTAATCGTACCGCTGAAGCAGGTTGCCGCGTGTGTATCCACATTCATGAATTCCGTGTTCTTTCCCATCGCTCCCATATTCTGAGGATCGCTCAGGATAAAAAAGAGGGAATGAACCTGATCGCCATGAAACTCTGCAGCAATGCCATATTGATTCCAGGTCTGCAGGGACCAGCCTTCGATGTTGTTTTCCTTCCACTGAGATCTGTTCAGGCCGAAGTCTTCCAGTTCCGTTGACGATTCCGGGTTGGGGTCGACTTGGGGAGTGAATCCTCCAAAGGATCCAAACTCATCACTCACAGGGCGAGTTGGTACCGGCTGTTGGGGAGGCGCTGGATCAGCAGGTCCGAGAATTGAGGTGAGGCTTTCTTTGGCATTATCGAAGTTCACCTGAGTTCCCCCGATAAACCACAGTCCCTCTTTGACGAGAATATCAATCTTGTCAGGAGCCATCGGATAAATCTCGTGTTTTGCTTCCGGTGAAATCTCCGCTGGAATGTGAACTGATATTGCTGTGACTTCCGGCTCCTGATAGCCATTACACCCAAGGCAGAGCACTAGAAGTACAACACACAATCTCAGCAGATCTCTATGCATAGCTGAATTCGTATTTAGAGCTAAAGGAATTTTACTGATCAACCATCTGCATCATACAAAAAAACGGCAGCCTGAAGACAGGCTGCCGTTAGTAGTGTAGGCATTCAGTTCGGTTTAGAACTGCTGCATTTCGAACTGGGCGGCCCGGTATGCCGACAGATGTTTCGCTCCTGTTTTGAGGCAGGCTTCGAAGTGAGGCACGGCATCAGCTCGTCCAGTCAGGTTTGACTTTCGCAGTCCGACGAAGAAGTGACCTTCGCAGCGTTGAGCATTGGCAACTTCGTCATCTTCCGGATTGACTTTGGAGAGCAGCATCTGCTCGTCAATTTTTCCCATCAGGTACAGGGTGACCATGTCAATCCAGTCCCGCTCTGTTTCTGGCTTGGCAACAGTACCAGCGAAGCGGTTGTTACCATCCTGGGCACGGCCCGACAGAACCATGGATCCGTAAATCCAGGGATCCAGGAAGCGGAGACGGCCGTTGATGTTGATGGCAGCATCAAACTGCTTGAAGGCTGCATCGTAATTCTTCAGGAAGAAGTAGGCGAAGCCAAGGTCAGCATGAGCCATGGGATTGTTTGGTGACAGCTCGATGGCCTTGTTGTAGTCGGCAATCGCACCATCAGAATTTCCCTGGCGGAGCAAGGCATTGGCACGCAGAGCGTACACAGATGGATTTTCCGGCTGCAGAGCCAGAGCATTGGTGAAAGATCGCTGAGCGTTAGCGGCCTGTCCGAGCTCCATCTGAATGTAACCGGTGTTGATGTGAGCGACGAAGAACTTCGGTTCCAGCTGAATTGCCTTCTGGAAATCAGCCAGGGCCAGATCTTTCTTGTCCAGCTCTTTGTAGAACATACCCCGGTTGTTATAGGCAATGGGGTGTTCCGGGAAAGCTGTCACCATCTGGTTGAATGCACCGATTGCTTCCTGTTCCATGCCAGACATGGCGTAGGCATCAGCCAGAGCCGTCAGTGCAGGCATATGCTTTGGTTCCAGGTTAATGGCCGCTTTGAAGTCGGTTACCGCACGGGTAATTTCTTCATCAACCTGCAACTCGGCCAGACCTCTCTGATAGAGAATACTGGCTCGGTGAGCGGGGCTCATTTCCAGTTTTTCCAGGATCTGAGTGGCCACACCAATTGAAGTTTCGGCATGCTCCGGACGCTCTTCAATCAGCGACAGGTTAGTCATGCCATACAGGTAAGGCAGAAAATAGTTGGGATGTTTGGACTGTGATGCCTCAATCGCGGAACGGGCATCGGCGACACCGTCACGAATCATGGCGGCGTTTGCAGTCTGGATTCCGAGTTCGACCCGGCCACTGGCTCGCAGGAACAGTGCCTGATCCTGTTTGGGGTTAGTGGAAAGGACCGAATTGGCCATTTCAATTGCCTGATCATACTGGCGGCTGTCGTAAGCTGCCTGGGCTTTTTCCAGTGCCTGAGACTGCTCCTGGGTCAGGCTGACCGGTTGAGCGGAAACTCCCTGAGCGTAAACGGCCGGAGCCAACAGCAATGCTGCGAAAGCTGAAAAGATGCCCGACGTCTTCAGGACGGACTTGATTCCTAACATGTTCACAATCGTTCCTTCCTTGGATTCTGATGTTGTTCTGCGAACATCACTCGGCAAGATCATTTTTGGTAATGATGCCGTCTTGTTGGGCCTCCCGCCCGTAAATACTGATCGTATGGTGATTCAGCATCAAAAAAGCGTCAATGTCAGATTTTAGAAAAATCGGCATCTGACGCGGTTTCCCCGCAATTTACTTTTTCGATATAACCGGATTAATTCACCTTTTTCAACACCTCCTGGAAATCCCGTTTTGCCCGTGAATGACAGCAAACTTCGTATCTTGTATGTGATTCCCACTCTCGACCAGTCGGGAGCTGAAAAGCAGCTTGCTCTGCTGGCTTCTGGCTTGCCAACCAGGCAATTCCAGTCTGAGGTCATCGCGTTGAATCGAGGCGGCTATTATGAACAAATTCTCCAGGACTCCCAGATTCCCTTTCAGTCGCTGGGGAAACGGCTGCGAATCGATCCGGTGACCCATTTTCGCCTGAAACAGCAAATTTCCCGTTTCCAGCCCGATATCGTTCACAGCTGGTTATTTGCCGCCAATACTCACTGCCGGCTTCTGAAGAAGCGAAGTTCTACCTGGAAATCAGTTGTGGCAGAACGCTGTGTCGACAGCTGGAAAGCTTCCTGGCAGAAGTTCTGCGATCGTCGGCTGATTTCCCACACCGATGCGATGGTGGTCAATTCCCAGAGTGTAGCCAGATTTTATCGAGAACTGGGAGTCCCCGAATCACTGATTCACGTCATCAATAATGGTATTGCCAATATCAATTCTGGCCTGGATTCCACCGAAACAACTCGCTCTGCAGTTCGCGATCAGTGGGGAATTCCGCAAGATGCATTTGTGGTTCTTTCGGTCGGTCGACTGGCACCACAAAAACGGCTGAATACGTTGCTATGGGCAATGCATATGCTCAGCCTGGCCGAAAAAAATGTTTACGCTGTGTTTGCGGGGGAAGGGCCGGATCGAGCGGAGTTGCTGGAACTGGTGAAGAAATATGAAATTACCGACCGGGTCCTGTTTACGGGGCATGTGAATGATGCCGGACCCATTCTGAAGGTTGCTGACGCCTTCTGGCTCGGAAGCAGTTTTGAAGGACAGTCAAACAGCCTGATGGAGGCGATGGCAGCCGGGCTGCCCGTTGCCGTTTCTGATATTCCAGCCAATCTCGAACTGGTTGAGCATGAACAGACGGGGCTGGTCGCTGCTATGGGGGACAGTGCCAGTTTTGCCTCTGCAATTCGCAGGCTGATTCGTGAACCGGAATTTGCTGCTCAACTCGGGAATACAGCCGCACAGAAAATGGCAGATGAGTATTCCATTGACCAGATGATTTCCAAACATGTGGAACTCTACCAGCGTATAACGGGAAATTCAGAGAGTTGAACTGCTCGGAATCTCATCCAGAATTGAAACCTGTCGGCGAGCAGCATGAGGAAGTGGAATGTGTGGTCTCTGTGGAGCAGTTTGGACAGATGAACGGCTCCAGGTCTCTGCCGAGACGCTTGACCGCATGGCTCGCAGTCTGGCCCATCGGGGACCTGATGCCCAAGGCACCTGGCATCAGCAGGATGCACAGGTGGGCGTGGCGCTGGGGCATCGTCGCCTTTCGATTATCGATCTGGCGAGTGGTCAACAGCCGTTGTGGAATGAAGACCGGACAGTCGCCACTGTTTTCAATGGTGAAATCTATAACTACCAGGAATTGCGGACGGGGCTGAAGGCCCGCGGTCACCAGTTCTCCTCCGACAGTGATACCGAGGTGATTGTCCACCTGTATGAAGAGCAGGGGCCCGCATTTGTTGAACAGTTGCGTGGCATGTTCGCGATTGTTGTCTGGGACGTTTCCCGCAATCGCTTGATTCTGGCAAGGGACCGCTGGGGACAGAAACCGCTCATCTACAGGCAGGAAGCCGGTCGGCTTTTGTTTGCCAGCGAATTGAAATCTCTGCTGCAGGTTCCGGGAGTTCCGCGTGACCTGAATCCTGATGCTCTGGAACATTTCCTGACCTGGCAATATGTTCCCGCTCCCTGGTCGATTCTGAAAGGTTTTAACAAGCTCCTCCCCGGCCAGCTGGCGATTTGGGAATCAGGTCAACTCACACTCCAGACTTACTGGCAGCCTGCGTCAGTTCGAGACAACGGACGAGAAGAAGAAATTGCAGATTTGAAATGCCGTCTCGAAAAGGCTTCGTACCAGGATATCCAGAGGGAATTCGATCAGCGTTTGACGGAGGCGGTTCGCCTCAGACTGCGGAGTGATGTTCCGCTGGGTGCATTTCTTTCAGGGGGAATCGATTCCACTCTGATTACCGCATTGATGCAGCGGGAACTGGCCCGGCCTGTGGAATCGTTTTCCATTGGCTTCGAAATTCCCCAGTTCGATGAGCGAGCGTACGCTCAAATGGCGGCCAAGTCGATTGGCACGAATCATCATGAACTGATCGTCTCACCTTCCGCTCTGGAATCTTTGCCTCGGCTGGTCTGGCACTATGACGAACCGTTTGCCGACAGTTCTGCAATTCCCTCAATGGAACTGTGTGAGTTCACCCGCAAGCATGTGACCGTAGCGCTCACCGGGGATGCTGGAGACGAACTGTACCTGGGATATGACCGTTATCAGGCTGCGGAACTGGGGACTAAACTCGATCGGTTACCCTGGCCACTCCGCGCTCTGATTCGTAATCCACTCTGGAAGCATCTTCCCGCTTCCGTCCAGCAGAAGAGTTTTTCACGCAGACTCAAACGGTTCCTCACCACGGCTGCTTTGGATCCTGAAGACCGCTACATGACCTGGATCTGTTATTTTGGTCCAGAGCAGCGGCAGAAACTTCTCTCGGCGGAATTCTGCACGCAACTGAGAACAGACAGGCCGGAAGACTGGATGCGTCAGTTGTATGATCGGACGTGGTCTCAGGATGATTTCGTTTCGCGGACGGCAGGAGTGGATCAGCTTTCGTATCTGCCGAATGATATTCTCACCAAAGTGGACATTGCCAGCATGGCCTTTGGCCTGGAGTGCCGCAGTCCGTTTCTGGATCACCGGTTGAGTGATTTTGCGATCGCCGTGCCCCGCCGCTACAAATTGCAAAAGGGTTTCGGCAAGCAGTTGTTGCGGGAGACTTACTCGGATCTCATCCCCGAACCGATTCGCAAGCGGGCGAAAATGGGATTTGGTGTGCCGGTCGATCACTGGTTTCGCAACGAGTTGAAAACAGTCCTGCATGAAACATTGCTCAGTGAACGTGCCCGCCAGCGTGGTCAGTTTCAGATGCAGGAAGTCGAGAGACTGGTTCAGGAGCATGTCCAGGGGACTGTCGATCACAGC
>JAGQQT010000248.1 GCA_020426065.1 Planctomycetaceae bacterium
CGTACGAATAAACATAGCCTTGCCAACCGGAGCCGGAGTGGCCATGCACCCGGATTCCAGCTGATTTTCTGCAACAATCTGCAACGAGTCTCCCGGTTTGACGACAGTCGTCTTTCCGTCTTCATCGCAGAAATAAATATGTCCACCGGCATAAACAGGTGAAGCGGAAAACGTCCCGCCGACCCGCTCCTGCCAGATCATCTCGCCCGTTTTCGCATCCAGACAGGTTGCCACACCAATTTTGTCAGCGATGGCATAAATCCGGCCATCAATCAACAACTGGGATGGCTTGGAGGGCATTGTCCGATCGTAATTCCAGAGCACGTGGGTTTCGGTTACGTCCCCCTTTGCACCACTGGGGTTGACCGCCATGACGCTCCCTTTGCCAAACCCGGTCCCGATATAAATCGTTTTGCCATCAAACAGAGGGCGGTTGGCTGTGGAGTGCTGTTCGTATCGAACCCACCACAACTCTTCTCCGGTCAGGGGATCATAAGCCATCGCCGCTTTGGCGTAAGGACTGATCAGCTGAGGCTGTCCATCGATTTCCAGAACCACGGGTGTTCCGTAGGCTTTTTTATGGTCGCCGTTGTCGGTCTCAAACAGGTCCATCCGGTCTTTTTTCCAGACGGTTTCGCCGGTCTCCTTGTTGAAGGCCACCAGGTACTGATAATCATAGCCATCATAAGGCACGATCAGCAGATTCTTATAAACAATCGGAGAAGATCCCGGTCCCCGCCAGTGATGGCAGGGCAGGTCTCGACGCTCCCAGAGTTTTTTCGCCGTCTGCCGATCCAGGCAGGTGGTGCCGTAAGCTCCAAAATGAACGTAGATCCGATTCCCTTCAATCGTCGGTGTTGGAGAGGCATAACTGTTGGTCACGTGGATTTCATTGGGCATCTCATTCGTGAACATCAGCTCGTTATGAATCCACTCGCCCGTGCTTGCATTCAGGCACAGCACGTACATCTGCTTGCCATCTTCGGAAGCAGTCGTCATCCAGACTTCATTTCCATCCACAACGGGCGAAGACCAGCCGCGCATCGGAATTTCGGTCTTCCAGGCGACGTGCTCGGTTTCGCTCCATTGCAATGGCGGCGTGGCTTCCGAAGCATGACCGGTTCCAGCCGGGCCGCGGAATTCCGTCCAGCCCTGATCGGCAGCAAAGGTCCGACCCGATCCGGAGACAGTCAGGCACAAACAGAGTCCCCACAAGGCGATCTGCGCAATGGGGGTCCGGCCAATTCGCTGTACAAAATCCTGTTTCAACGCGCCAGCTCCTGATGACTAGAAGTCCAAATTATATCCATCCCCGGGCAATCGTATATGGTCAATCTGCCCGGGAACCGCTGAAATCCAGATAGTCCGATTCGTCTATCCGTTGCCGATATTCCGCTGGAACAACCACAACTCTACCCACCCCGAAACCCCAGTTAACTGTTCATTTCCTGACTCAGTTTCTGATAAAGGGCCTCCAGGGATTGGGGGATCACTTTGGTTTGTGCCAGTACCGGCATGAAGTTCGTATCACCATTCCAACGTGGAACGATGTGCCAATGCAAGTGTCCGGGCAATCCTGCCCCGGCAACCCGCCCCAGATTCAGGCCGATATTGAAGCCATCCGGCTGAATGGTCTGCCGTAAAAGCTCCACCATTCTGACCAGCAATTCCTGGCATTCAGCCTGCGTTTCGGCCGGGATTTCCGTTAAATCTCCCAGGTGACCCTGCGGTGCGATTAACAGATGACCATTATTATAAGGATAGCGATTGAACACGATAAAAGCGTGTTTCCCTCTGTGCAGCACCAGGTTTCTTGCATCTTCCTCCGGCTGGTCCCGATAACTGCATAGAAAGCAGCCTGATTCCGGTTTGGGTTGGGGAGCAGGGGCATCCTGTTCGATATAGGCCAGCCGCCACGGGGCCCAGATTGTTTCCAGCGACATCGGATTCTCCTAAAATCTTTACGGGCAGGGCGTGATCGAGCCGTTTGAGTCTGGTGGCAAGTTTCAGAGGCTTGACCGATTTCCCATTCCCCGGTTGGAATCTCTTCGGATCCAGGAAGTTGAGACAGCATGTACGTCACTATAACCGCCGTCGGGCCTGACAATCGAGGGTTAGCCGATCCAATTGTCCATTACGTGACCGGAGCGGGAGCCAACATTGCCGAAATCCAGATGTACGACCGCGACTCCGCTCATCTGTTTGCCATGATGCTGCGGGCCGACTGGCCAGTCGACCACGAACCGATCTCGGTCCTCCGGGCTCACCTGCAGGAAATTGGGAAGTTGAAAGGGCTGTCCATCCGCGTCTGGTCACGTGAAGAAAACCCGGGGCCTCCCCGACTCGCCATCTGCACCACCTATCGGCCCGAAATTCCACTCGCCCTGCTCCGCAGTATTCGGGATGGCCAGCTCAAAGCCGAAGCGGCCGTCATGCTGGGAAACCGCTCAGCCTGCCGCAGAGTGGCCGAGCAGTTCAATGTCCCTTGGGAATCCATTGGAGACAAGCAGGGAGAACCGGATAACGATCGCTTTGTCTCCCTGCTCGATCAGTACCAGGTGGATTACATCGTGCTGGCTCGTTACATGCGAATTCTTCCTCCGCACATCTGCTGGGAATTTGCGGGTGGTCGCATCATCAATCTGCATCACGGACTCTTGCCATCGTTCCCCGGCTTCAGACCTTATCACGATGCCCACAGTCACAACATGCTCACCTTCGGCGCCACCGCTCACTTCATCGTGCCGGAACTGGATGCGGGAAACCAGATCATCCATCAGACCACTTTCACAGTGTTTCCCGGCACACCATTGCAGGAAATCATCCATCGCGGAGAAACCGACAACGAACCAACCTGCCTGGTTGAGGCGGTTCGCCGGGTTGTCGACCGGGAAGTTGAACTTCACTTTCACCGGGTGATTCGCAAATAGATCTGGTCGGCTAACATTGATGGTCGGGCAACTGACTTGGCAGAATGAACCGGAGATGAATACTGGTGTCCACCCAGCATGCCAATCATCGATTGGCGTTGGGACCATTCCAGAAATCCTGACCGGTCAAGTTCAGCAAAGCAGTTACACCCTTCAGAATCCATGAACATCAAGATCCCCAAGCTCTCGCTCGTTGTCCTCATTGGTCCCAGTGGGTCGGGGAAAAGTACGTTTGCCCGGAATCACTTTCTGCCAACCGAAGTGATGTCTTCGGATTATTACCGGGGGCTTGTGAGCGATGACGAGAATGATCAGGCGGCAACCAGGGATGCGTTTGACGTTTTGCATTATGTGGCGGGCAAAAGACTGGCGCGAGGTCAGTTGACCGTCATTGATGCCACCAATGTGCAGAAAGAATCACGCCAGCCGCTGATTGCTCTGGCCAAAAAATATCATTGCCTGCCGGTTGCGATTGTCCTGAATGTCCCCGAAGAGGTTTGCCGGGAGCGGAACCGTTCGCGGCCCGATCGGGATTTCGGCCCCCATGTGGTGCGGAACCAGCGTTCACAACTCCGGCGTTCGCTCAAAACTCTGAAGCGGGAAGGCTTCCGGCACACATTTTTTCTGAACTCAGTGGATGAGGTTGCCTCGTGCAGCATCGAACGGATTCCGCTTTGGAATGACCGTCGGGAGGAACGGGGACCGTTTGATCTGATTGGCGATATCCACGGCTGCGGAGATGAACTGGAAGAGTTGCTCGCAAAGCTCGGATATGAGCGGCAGAGAGTGGAAAATCAGCCGCTGTGGGGTGAAGTGACCTATCAGCATCCGGAAGGACGGAAGGCCCTGTTTGTGGGGGACCTGGTGGACCGCGGTCCGCGCGTTGTCGATGTCCTGAGGATCGTCCGCAACATGATTGTTCATGGTTCGGCATTGTGCGTGCCCGGAAACCATGACGTAAAGCTGCTGCGCAAATTACGGGGCAAGAATCCGAAAATGACGCACGGCCTGGCTCAGACCTGGAGTGAGATTGAATCACTGCCAGATGAAATTCGCGACCCGTTCTGTACGGAGCTGGCTCAGTTTCTGGATGGCCTGGTCAGTCACTACGTGCTGGATGCGGGCAAGCTGGTTGTGGCTCATGCCGGAATCAAAGAAGAGTATCATGGACGAGGCTCTGGCAAGGTGCGTGAGTTCTGCCTCTATGGAGACACCACCGGCGAAACCGACGAGTTCGGCATGCCGGTGCGGCTCAACTGGGCGGAGGAATATCGCGGGAACGCCCTGGTCGTTTACGGCCATACTCCGGTTGCCGAGCCTGCCTGGCTCAACCATACCGTGAATATCGATACCGGCTGCGTCTTCGGTGGCAAGCTGACAGCGCTGCGTTACCCGGAAGAGGAAATCGTTTCGGTTCCCGCTCGACAAACTTACTACGAACCGTCTCGGCCATTTCTGGCCGTCGACCAGCCGGATTCGTTATCGGCTCAGCAGTTGCACGATGACATTCTCGATGCGGAGGATGTGATTGGAAAGCGGATCATCTCGACCCGACTCGCCCATCGCATCACGATTCGCGAAGAGAATGCCACCGCTGCTCTGGAAGTGATGAGCCGGTTTGCGGCTAATCCGAAATGGCTGATCTATCTCCCTCCCACCATGTCTCCCTGCGAAACTTCAGCGGAGCCGGGACTGCTGGAGCATCCTGCGGAAGCGTTTGCTTACTTTCGCAGTCAGGGTGTTTCGCAGGTGGTGTGCGAAGAAAAACACATGGGCTCGCGAGCGGTGGTGGTCATCTGCCGCGATGAAGAGGCCGCTCGATCCCGGTTTGGTGTGACAACGGGCGAAGCCGGAATCGTTTACACCCGCACAGGCAGACCGTTTTTCAATGATGCTGATCTGGAAACTCGCTTTCTCGACCGGTTACGAACCGCCATGTCTGCCGCCGGATTCTGGGACGAGTTCCAGACATCCTGGGCCTGCTTCGATTGCGAGTTGATGCCTTGGTCGGCCAAGGCTCAGGATCTGCTGCGGACACAGTATGCAGCGGTCGGATCTGCGGGCAGTGCCTCGCTGCCGGAAGTCATGAACAGACTTCAGCAGACAACTCACCGGCTCTCTGGGGAGGAGCAGACCCAGGCCACCGCTCTTCTGGAACGGTTTCAGGATCGGCAGCAGCATATCGAACAGTTTGTCACCGCCTATCGGCAGTATTGCTGGCCGGTGGAAAGCCTCAACGGCCTGAAGCTGGCTCCGTTTCATCTGCTGGCCACGGAAGGAAAAGTGCATACCGATCGGAATCATGTCTGGCATATGGAAACGCTCGCCAGAATCTGTCGGGAGGACACCGAGATCCTGCTGGCCACGCCGTACAAAGTGATCGATCTTACGGATCTGAACAGCATCGCCACGGGAATCGAATGGTGGACGAACCTCACCGCCAGTGGCGGCGAAGGAATGGTGGTCAAACCGTTTGACTGGATTGTGAACAGCAAAAAAGGACTGGTTCAACCCGCCGTGAAATGTCGGGGCAAGGAGTATCTGCGCATTATCTACAGCCCGGATTACGATTCGGCCGAGAACCTGCCCCGCCTCCGCAGACGCAGCCTCGGACGGAAGCAGTCCCTGGCATTGCGGGAGTTCGCCCTGGGCATTGAAGGACTGGAACGTTTTGCCAGACGAGACCCCCTCCGCCTCATCCATGAATGCGTCTTCGGCGTCCTGGCCCTGGAAAGCGAACCAGTTGACCCCCGTTTGTGATGAGGGAATACTTTGATGAGAGAAATCATTCCAGGGTTACTTTGGCTGGGCAATGCGTTTGAGGCGCGGGATGTCAGAAGCGTGCTTGCGGCTGGAATTGAGATCATTGTTGATCTGGCGATTGATGAACTGCCAATTCAGTTTCCTCGTGAGATTACTTATTGCCGATTTCCTCTCCTTGATGGAGAAGGCAATACTCCTGGCCTGTTAAGAGTAGCGATCAATACGATATCTGATTTTCTCCAGCAAAAAATCCCCTTACTCGTGGCCTGCAGTGGTGGAATGAGCCGTTCACCACTCCTCACTGCCGCAGCGTTGGCACTTGTAAGGAATCTCACTTTTGAATCGGCCATAAATGTTGTGACGAAGGCGGGCCCACATGATTTTTCACCAGCACTCTGGAAAGATGTGAAGCAGTTTGTCGCAGAACAACGGGAATCATCCAATCTGCCACGGTTAAACCTTGTCGTGGTACGCTCATGGAATGCACTCCGTGCTGTCGAATTCTACACCCGAATTGGACTGATGTTTGTCGAGGAGCAGCATGGCAAAGGCCCAATTCACTGGGCTGCAGATCATGGTCTCATCG
>JAGQQT010000249.1 GCA_020426065.1 Planctomycetaceae bacterium
TCCGGGGCCCGTTTTGTTTTTTAGATCTGGTTCGGATTACACAAACTGATCAGTTTTCAGTCGTGGTGATTGGAGATTAGTCAAGTTAGTTGGGGGGAGTGTCCACTTCAGTCCCCTCTCCCCCAAAGTTCACTCACCTACGGAGATTCGTATTTCCTTTTGGGGGAGAGGGTCAGGGTGAGGGGGTAAAATTGACACTCACCTTTGTTACCCCTCATCCTAACCTTCTCCCCACAACGATGTCCCGTGAGACAGCCAAGTCCATGGTGGGGAGAAGGGACAGACTGTTCACTTCATATACTCTTCTTCCTTTATTTCATGCAGTGAAATCAAGAATCACTCCGTTTGAGTGATTATCGTTTTACATCTATCTGGACGTCATCCAGTTTGAGGTCTCCACCACCAACGCGGAACACGACAGCTGGCTTCTTGACTCCAAAGGTATCGTCCGTGGCGGTCATGGTGTGTTTGCCATTGGGAGTTTCAATCAGAACCTGAACGGAATTCCCATCGAGTTTCAGTTGAATTTCCTGCCAGTCAGTCAGAGGTTTGGCAAATTTGACAGTGGCCAGAGTTGCATCCTGAGATTTCTCATCGGCCTTGTCACGATGCTTTTTAATCGTAGCCCCGGTGGGAGTGAGGACGAGGGAATACAGGTGCCCCTTTTTGTCGAGAGTTTTGGGGGCCGGATCAAATCCAATGTGAAAGAAACTGGCTCCTTCGAATTTCACCCGACAGCTGATCACCGCATCCGTGAGGGGAATCTGCCAGCGGGAAGCAGCGGCATGATTGTCTTTTTCCAGCTGGCGGCAAACCAGAACTCCCTCCTCGGGTTCCCAGTGTCCAAAATTGACTCCCCATTTCTCGGGACGTTGCGGGCCATCGAAACGGGCTTCTTCCGCGCGGGCATTCATCCCCGCTCCCAGAACAAACAGGCTCAACAGGATCAAGCGTTTCATCGTTCTCCCTTTTATGACTGAAGGACAAGTAATTCAGGCAGTGGGGTTAGTGGAGTTCAGTTCCGAAAGGACACGGAGAATTTCCCGTTTCAACTCTTCGAGACCTTCACCTGTTGCCGAGGAGATCAGCCGCACGGGTTGATCAATCGTTTCCCGGAGCAGTTCCGCTGCGGCCGCTGCATCCGGCAGTTCACATTTTGTGATGCAGATAATCTCTGGTCGCTGCTCCAGATTCAGATCATACAACCGAAGTTCTTCACGAATCTGATGATAGTTCTCGACTGGATCCGTCTGATCCATGGGAGCAGGTTCCACCAGGTGCACCAGGACCCGTGTTCGTTCGACATGCCGCAGGAACTCATGTCCCAGTCCCACGCCCGCATGAGCCCCTTCAATCAGACCGGGGATGTCGGCCACCACGAAATCACGATCCCAGCCAACGGTCACCACTCCCAGGTTGGGAGTTTTCGTGGTGAAGGGATAGTCGGCAATTTCCGGTGTCGCCCGGGAAATCCGGCTGAGCAAAGTCGACTTGCCGGCATTCGGCTTTCCAATCAAACCGACATCGGCAATCAGCTTCAGTTCCAGCTTGACGGTCCGCTGTTCGCCTGGTTCTCCTTCTTCAAATTCCCGGGGAACACGGTTGATCGGGGTGGCAAACCGTTTATTGCCACGCCCCCCCCTTCCTCCGCGGGCAATGATGACGCGGTCTCCTGGCTGGGCAAGATCTTTAAGGACGTGCCCGTGTTCGGCATCCATCACCAGAGTTCCGGGTGGGACATCGATAATGACATCCTGACCGTTTTTTCCTCGGCATAATGATCCTTCACCGTGTCCGCCTTTGGCAGCGTTCCAGTGAATGTGTCCGTTCAGGTGGCCGAGACTGTTCAAATGCTCGCTGGCGACCATCACGATATCGCCGCCATCGCCACCATCACCGCCGTCCGGACCCCCTCGCGGGACGTGTGCTTCCCGCCGAAAACTCATACAGCCTCGACCGCCATCGCCTGCCCGGCAGATCAGCGTAATCTCATCAACAAACATTCGTTCCCCTTTTTGTATTCTCTTTTCCGCATTGTACCACTGCAGCACAGACAAATACCAATCTGCCATCAGGAACAGGGAATTTCGCGTCTGGAAACCGATATTGAGCAGGATTTCCCGATCCGATACGATGCCGTTGCAACTTCTCTCCCAAGTTCATGTTATGGAAATAATGGACGGAGCAGATCAGGCATTCAGAAGGACGATCCTCTCTGAAACAGAGTTACCGAAGGGATTCTCATGCGAGCCATTTCAGCGTCGATCCTATTTTTCCTTCTGCTGGTGGCCCCAACGTCCTCGACATGGGCTCAGGATTACCGCATCTATACCCGGGTGTTTCAAATCCATCCCGATGCACAGCCGGAAATTGTCGCACGGACCTTGACGCTCTGGCATGCAGGCAAAGCCTATGACTGGAGTGATGAAATTGGCGAGCTGGCCGTGTATGACCCGGCAGCCCGTCGCTATACGCTTGTCAGTGGCCGCAACCAGAAAGCCTGCACAGTTGAATTCAGCGAATTGCGGAATTTCATGAAGGTGGCCCGGGTGAAAGCCCAGGACTATCTGGAAGACATTTCTGAAAGTGATCAGCCCGGCACGGCAGCCGTCATCAATTCCACCCGCTTTCAGCTCGATCCGATGTTCGAGATAACCCACGATGGTCCGGATGTGAAATTCGATTCAGAACACATGTCCTATCAGATCAAAACTGTCCCCGCTCCGAACGAAGACCTCGCGGAGACTTTTGCGGAATATGCCGACTGGGCCTGCCAGTTGAATTTTCTGCTGCATGGACAGTCCCTGTTTCCCAATCCGAGAATGGCCGTCAACCAGACTCTGCGTGAGAAAAAGTTGCTGCCAATCCAGGTCGAATTGCAGATTCTGCAGAATCCGAAGGTGCATCTGCAGGCGGAGCATACCATTCAGTGGAATCTGAGTGTGCAGGACCGGGAAAGGATCCATGACTGGCAAACCATGCTCGAGAGCGGCAAACTTGAGTTCCTTTCGTTTCAGAATTACCAGATGAAGCAGCTGGAACGTCAATAGTTGGTAATTTCCTCCCTTCAGGAAATGCCAGATTCCAACCTGTCAGCCATGCAACTTTGAATTCATGAATCGTATCTGGATTATTGTTGTTGGATTTCTGTTGCTGACATTACTCCCGTTCCTGGCCTGTGGTCCACAACTGGAAGCCCTGGCCATGCGGTTTGTTACCGAGCGTCCGGATCCTGGCCAACTGGCTGGCGCGCTGATTCTCCTGCTCGGACTGGATATTTTTCTGCCAGTCCCATCGAGCGGCCTGATTACCTATTGTGGCAGTCAACTGGGGATGAGTCTGACCGCAGTTCTGGCCACCTTCGGCCTGACCATCGGGAATGCCTGCGGGTATGAACTGGCTCGTCTGTGGGGCACACCACTGGTGGAAAAGTTTGCCAGTGAGAATGATCGCCGGATGCTGGCACGCTCCTTCATGAATGGAGGAATCCCGCTGGTCATCATTTCCCGACCTTTACCGGTTCTGTCTGAAGCAGTGGCATTACTGGCAGGTTGTGCCACCATGCCTCGATCCACTTTCTACCCGGCTGCCATTCTTTCGAACGCAGCCCTGGGTATCATTTACAGCACACTGGGAAGTCAGTACGGAGACGAACCATACTTTCTCTGGATCGTGCTTTCGTCGATGCTGATTCCCCTGGGAATGACCTGGCTGGCAAGAGTGATGTGCGGCAGCAGTACATCGCCAGTAGAGGTAGAGTGTTCCGTCGAAAATCAGAACAGGGAATGAGAGTCAATACGCCAGTTCAAAGACTTTTATTCTGCAACAGATCTGCTTTTTTCGATTGTGAGCGTATTACCGGAATTGGTGTATTCGATCCGATCCATGAACGCCCTCATGAGCATGATCCCTCGACCACAGGGACGCTCCAGGTTTTCATCGGCGGTCGGGTCGGGCACATCTTCCGGATTAAAGCCTGGCCCTTCATCGGTAATGATGACCAGGACTTTCTCGGAAGAAATCCCGCAGCGGATGTGAACTTCCTTGGCGGGATCCATCCGGTTTCCGTGCTTGATGGCATTGATGATCCCCTCTTCGAGGGCGAGGCGCGTCCCGAAGATATCACGCTCCGAAAAGGCGAACGTCTCCATGAGCCCGATAATCTGCTCCTGGATCTCCTGCCCCCGCGTGGTTTCACTGGGGATCTTTACCTCAAAATATTCATCGAAATTGTCGGTCAACGGCATAGCTCGATGCAACTTACAGATTCAACTTCGGAACATTCGACAATGAACATCGGTTCGGACGGGTCACACCAAATGAAACAGCATTAGAACCCTTGGAGGGCATCTTCCTGTGTGTCTTTGATGTCAAAGAGTTTGTTCAGCTTGGTGATCGCGAACACTTCATAGATGTCAGGCCGGATCGAGCACAGACGCAGTTTTCCACCGCTCGCCTTGACCTTTTTATCCATGGTAATCAGTTTGCCGAGTGCGGCACTGGAGAGATATTCGACCACGGAGAAATCAAGAATGATCCGCTTGCGTCCGTCTTCTTCGACCAGTGCAAACAGTTGACTTCCGATCTGCTGAATATTGTTTTCATCCAGGATCTTCTTGTCGACGAAGGATGCGATTGTCACGTCACCAACTTCTTCAACATCAATGCGTCGGCTGGCTGTCATTGTTTACTTCCTCTAATCAGTTGGGAAACAGGCCCATATTCCTCACTCATTCGAACCGTAAACTCTGGCTGCTGTCCTGAAGCAGTCTGATGACCAGTGAATTCGATTCCAACGAGAATTGCACAGATCACCACTTTGCCACGAATCTGGACAAAATGCAAATCAGGATGGCACGCAGAATAAATATCTCGGTTTGGCCCGAATGGCCCGAGATTAATGATGTCCCCACGGAGGGTCAGAAGACCGGATCACCATATCGGGACCCGAATTGTAGCATCCCATAAATCAGAAAGCACGTGAATCAGGCACGATCGGCAAGACTCGACCGAATTTGAAGTGAACTGACCGGCTGCTTTCCTGCCCAGTTTCACATTTCGTTACAGTTGGAATGGCGTCTTATTCGGTCGACACGAAGGGTTGTTGTGCCTGAAACCCCATGATTTCCGTGAGAAACTGGGACTCCAGCCGCATCACATCCTCAAAAATGATCCATTTCCGGGACGGCACATTCACAAACGATCGCCGAAAACGAAGGGAATCGGGAGAGTCATAAGTCACGTTTCGCAGGCAGATTCCCAGAATCTGGTCCGGATATTTGCGGGCCATTTCACCATAAATATCCGCATCCCGCTCACCGGTATCCCCAAACAGCAGAAAGCGACGCTGCGGAAACTGAGAGATCAACCTGTCGATGACTTTCTGTTTTTTCTTGTGGGCGGGGAAGATTTTTTTCAGGATTGTGACATCCTTCAAATCAAACTTTCTCAGATAAATGCTTCCTTCCGGAAAGTGATTTTCACTCAGAAACTGCAGGACCGTCTCATACAGCTGCCACGGTGACGCCGAGATGTAATGAAAACTCCTGTCCGGAGCTGCCAGACGCTGAAACAATTCAGACATCCCTTCTATTGCCCGAAATGGACGCAGGAAGGTGTTGGCCAGCAATTCGTCCTTGTTGCCGACATTCGAGAATTTGATCGTGTCATCGATATCGGAAATGATTGAAATCCCCTGAGCAGGGATCAGATGCCAGTCTCCCTGGGTGACCAGTTCACAGTCAGTCCGGCGTACCGCCAGCGAGGTTTTGTTTGTGCCGTGCAGGGTTTTGGAAAGCGATTGGATCGATTCAGCAGGCACTGAGATCGAAGCCCGGAAATGCCCATTCCGCTTGGTTTTCAGCAGGTGCATACGGGTCGCACCGTGCCCCACTTCAACAATGACTTTGCGGCCGTTATCGACGACGAACCCGGAAACCCGTTCCCGAAAAAACGGGGGATCCGGCTCATCCCGATCCAGCTTTAACGCTCGACGCAGAATCCCCGCAGTCGTACGCTGAAAATGTTGATCGCGGGCCAGATCGTAGCACCAGCCGTGCACATCTCCCTGCCAGATCTGCTGATCTTCATCCAGCCCGGCGATGGTGGGAAACAGGATCAGTTGCTGGCGAGAATCATCCACCGATCAGATCTCCGTCCATCCACTCCCCTGACTGCCGCATCCCGTCTGCTTTCAATTCTTCCGTCCGACTGAATCTCTTCGAAATTTGTTTACACATCGCAGAGTTGCACGGCCTGTTCCAGACCTG
>JAGQQT010000024.1 GCA_020426065.1 Planctomycetaceae bacterium
GTCTTTGTAGTGCTGCTCGAGAGTCTGACCGATGTTGCACAGCTGCTGGTAAGCGGCTGGCATATCTTCGCCCAGGGTTTTCTCAATACGTTTGGGAGTCCGAATCCCGGCCACAACGTCTTCACCCTGAGCGTTGATGAGGTAATCACCATTGAATCCGGGAGCCCCCATGGAGCAGTCTCGGGTCAGGCCGACACCGGTTGCACAATCATCACCCAGGTTTCCGAAGACCATTGCCTGGACGTTCACGGCGGTACCCCACTCGTGTGGAATTCCGTATTGTCGGCGATACACAATTGCCCGGTCGTTCATCCAGCTGCGGAACACGGCACCAATCGCACCCCAGACCTGATCCCTAGGATCAGTCGGGAAATCAGTACCGGCTTTCTCGCGGATATGAGCCTTGAACTTGTTGACAACATCTTTCAGCTGATCGGCACTCAGCTGAGAGTCAAACTGCACGCCGGCAGCCTTACGGGCATGCTCGAGGATCTCTTCGAACTTGTCCTCTTCTTCTTTCGTTTCTGGTCGAACTTCCATCACAACGTCGCCGAACATCTGAATGAATCGGCGGTAGCTGTCCCAGGCGAATGCCGGATTGCCGGATTTCTTGGCCAGAACTTCAACGGTCTGATCATTCAGGCCGATGTTCAACACCGTATCCATCATCCCGGGCATGGACTCACGGGCACCGGAGCGGCAGGAAAGGAGCAGCGGGTTATCTGAGGAGCCGAACTCCGCACCCATTGTCTGCTCAACCTGTTTGATTGCATCCTCAACCTGCTTTTCCAGTTCAGGTGGATAGGTCCGATCGTTGGCGTAATAATAGTTGCACAACTCGGTCGTAATCGTGAAGCCTGCGGGAACGGGCAGACCGATATTGTTCATTTCTGCGAGGTTTGCTCCTTTTCCTCCAAGCAAATTCCGCATCGACGCATCGCCGTCTGACTTCCCACCACCAAAAAAGTACACATACTTAGTACCAGAGGACATAGTTTGTCTTGCTCCAGGCTGCACGAATACTGTGCCGCGCTCAGCGAAATTCCCATGTCATTGTTTCAGTCTGACTCTATAATCAGGTTGCTGAAATTTTGGGGAAGGTTGAGCTCGACAGAGTACGATGTAAAAATTTACAGTTCAACAGAACGAAGCACCACACTTCGTCCAACGAGCCCAGACGGTAGCAAGGGGCAGAATGGGATGCAAGTGACGTGCGAAAACCATTCACTTCGGTAGACTGGCTCCGAGAGGACGAACGGTTCAAGCATCAATTCGCCCCGATCTGTCCACTGCCTGTTCACCACATCCTGCTTTGCCTGAAAAGCAGATCTTCATTCAGGAGCGATCCCATGAACGATACACCCCCTGATGACGAATGGGATGAATTTCTGTCCGACTCTGCGGATGACGATGAGGATACCCTGTTCGAAAGCGACACCACGCTGGCTGGCGAGGACCTGCAGAGGAGAAAACTGGCTCCTCCCGAGAAAACGCCGCTCCAGACCGGCATCAAAGTTTCAGAAGTCCGTGAAGATCTGATCTCTGCTCCCCGAGGCAATGACATGCATCGCCTGAGCGGGGGGCTGCTCCTGATTGTCATGATGGCCACCATGCTGTTTGTGGGCATCTATGTCATCATGATGCTCATCCGCAACTTCAGCGGATATCTGCAGGAGCCACTCCCCTGAAGCAGTGAAAACAGGTGTCAGCTGAGAAGATCGTTCTGAGCAGCCCTATTGCGCTTTCCAGGTTTTCAGTTTCTGGATCCGTCGTACCTTCTGTTGTGGCAGCAGATCTCCGCTCTCCTCAAGCAGGCGGATGGCCTCTTCTACATGTCCATCCCGGTACTCTGCTTCTGCCAGCAGTTCCACAACATCACGCAGCCAGCGGCCCTGGGGATATCTCTTTGCATAGTCCCTCAGGTTATTGGCAGCCGCAGCGTACGTAGCATTGTCAAGTTGTGAAATGGCACTCCAGTAATGGGCATCTTCCACCTGGATGTAACGCATCATGTTTTCGACAGCGGCCTGCTGATCTTCACCGGCAACCCGTGTCTGCAGACGAATGTTCGTGTAAACCCGCAACGCATCCTTGTTTTCACCCAGAATCTGCTCCATTCGCCCTTTCATCATCTGCCGTTCCAGATTCATCTGATACGACTTGTTCTCATTCTGGTCTTCAGTGGCGCGAACCGACTGAACTTCTTTCATCAGGCTGGCCAGAAACAGTGTCCGCATCTGCTCAACTTCGTTCGCTCCGGTACCAAGCATGGCATATCTCAAGTGAGGATAGGCCCAGAATCGACTGGCCAGCTCTCGCAATTGATGAGCGGTTTTCACGACAGGCAACGCATCTTCCGCTAACGGTTCTGCAGCACTGGCCGGGGGAACGTAAACCTCACAGGCCAGTTCTCCCGAAAGATCCAGCTGCACTACTTCCATCCGAGGCGAGATGGCCATGAGAGGGGCGGGATTCAGCAAAGCGCCTGCAGACCAGTCAGCAGCCAGCCAGTCCGCCACCAGTTGTTCACCCTGAAAGTCCGTGAAGAGAATCCGGCTGCGAATCTCATTTCCCGCTCCCTGAAAATCTTCCACCTTCCAGGGATCACCCGAGGCGGAAGTCAGTTCTATTCCCAGCCCCGGACAAAATACCAGCAGTTCCTGATCAACAGGCACGATGAGCAGCAGCTGATGAGGTGCAGCAGGAGTAACGCCTCCACTCGAGTACAGGTAATTCGAAAACTGAAGCTGACGCAGCATGGTCGACATCAGCCAGACACGATCTTCCGCAGTGCCACGTCCAGCCAGCACCAGATCATGCAATGAACGGGGAATAATCTGTGGTGTAATCTGCTGATACACTTCCGGCGAGATAAAGACTCCCGCCAGACGTGGATCAATCATATTGGGATCCTGGGAAATGTTTCGACACACATGATCAAAGACAGTGCGGATCTTGGCGAGGTCAGTTGGTTCTGCCTGAATGACATTGCGAGCCACCTCGCGGGCCAGAAACTGGTCGCGAAGGTAATGGATGTCGGTCATTGAAGCGACGGGCTGATTCAGCTGCTCCACGGCAGCGCCGTCCGCAAACTCGGCAAATGCTCCATCGTTGGGATCAAGCTTAGTCTCAGAAATCTCGGCGCAGGTACCAAACCATTGATTCAACAATACCAGAACCGACTGCAACTCACTGTCAACCCGTTTCGGGCTGGGTCGCAGCATTTCCAGCGCTTTGTGCAGATTGGAACGACAGCGTTTCTGCTTGGCCAGAGTCAACCGAACCGAGGCCTGATCGTCAGTCGTTTCCGCCTGCTTCTGCTCCGATCCCCCATTGCACCCTGGCAAAATCACCACAAACAGCAGGACCAGACCTGTCAGAGAAAACACATTGTATTTCATGAGTCGCAGATTCGATTCCAGCAGTATCTAAGGGAGTGATGGAACAAGGCAGCGAGAGGAAATTCGCCCTCATCATGTCATCATGGCGAACGACCGGTTCTGGTTCAATCACACACAAGAGCAGACCGGAAAGGATTCCCGAATTTCGCAGCATGAAGCCACAAAACCTGCCACCATTCGAACTGGAAAGAACGTCAGTCGGTACCTGACCACTTATTTACCAGTACGCGAATCTGGCTCAGCTGTTGGATGATTTCCCGCAAATTCTGCAGAGGCAGCATGTTGGGACCATCACTCAATGCCTGATCCGGTGTCGGATGTGTCTCCATGAAAACCGCATCGGCTCCGGCAGCCACCGCCGCCCGGGCCACATACGGAATCATCTCCCGATTCCCGGAAGTCGTTTTTCCACCGGGACGCTGCACACTGTGCGTGGCGTCAAACACAACCGGACAGCCGAAAGACTGCATTTCAGGAATACACTGCAGATCATTGACCAGCCGACCATAACCAAACGTGGTACCCCGTTCCGTCAGCAGCACCCGCTCCTGCCCCGCTTCGCGACACTTGTTCACGCAATGAATCATATCGGAAGGAGCGACGAACTGAGGTTTCTTCACATTGATAATCCCGTTGTTTTTTGCAGTGGCGACTGCTGCAGCATGAACCAGGTCGGTCTGCCGAGCCAGAAAAGCGGGAATCTGGAGAATCCGGCAGACTACTGCTGCAGGAGCCGCCTGATCAGGCAGATGAATGTCCGTTGTCGTTGCGAACCCGAACTGCTTTGAGACTTCCTCGAGTACCTTCAAACCAGCTTCCAGCCCGGGTCCCCGATAGCTCTCATAGCTGGTACGATTCGCCTTGTCGAAGCTCGACTTGAAAATGATCCTGACCGACATTTCATCGGCGATCTTCCGCAACTCCTCCGCCACACCCATGATCAAATCTCGCGACTCGATCACACAGGGGCCAAGAATAAAAGTGAGTGGCTCGCCCTGCCCGCAGGCAAATTCACCCAGATTGACCGTCCGTTTCGCAGACATTGTTCGATCCCTCTCCCGGTGAGGCCAGGCGAATTCAGCTCGCCCGGGAATACGCCGGTTGTCTCAATTCCACATTCCTGCTCGCCGCTGGAAAGCAGAATTTTAGTGAGCGAACAACTCGGCGCGAAGCGGGATCGTTCTGCCAGGAAGGCGGACTGCCAACTTATCAAGTTCTCTTAACCGGCCTTGGCCCGACTCTGATCCCGATGCTGCTTTCTGAGCCTGCGACGTTCCTTCTTGCTCAGCCCTTTCAGCGAATCTGGATCGATACGGTCCTGGCCATCCTCATCCCAGCTTTCATCATCGTCATCCTCATCGGCAGATGAGATGGGAATGGTAGCCTGAGGCTTGACCGGTTCTGGCACCGGAGCAGGCGGAGCAGGTTTGGCCACCAGCTCTGCATTCTGGGCTGCGGTTTTCACCCGAATCCGGGGTTTGGAACGACTTTTTGATTCGGTGGAGCTAGACTCATCCGAGGAATCTTCCTGCTGTTGGGCCTCTTCTTTTTCTGCCTGCTGGCTAACAACAGGTTTGGCTCGACGGGATGATCTCGAAGGTTTCTCCTTTTTGTCTGCCTCTGCAGAATCATCTCCCTCACCAGCAACAACGGGTGTGGAGCTTCGCCAGAACCAGCTTCTCTTCTTCTTTTCAGAATCGGTCTGTTTCTGTTCAGTTTCGGCAGTTTCCTCAGCAGCCGGTGTTTCAACCTCTTTCTGTTTAGCTTTTGCCCGGGTCCGAGTCGTTTTCGGCGGAGTTGCAGGACTTTTAGCACGCTTTGCAGGCTTTTTATTTTCAACCTGTTCCTCTGACTCTTCGGCACCATCTTCCGTCTGATGTCGCTGACGACGGTGCACCAGCAATGCTGAACCCCCATCAGACACCAGCCCAAGGAAACTATAGAAAAATCCACCAATAGCCCCCAGAACGATACCCACACCCCCGAAGATCCAGCTCTGCCGTTTTGGCACCGGATCAGACGAGACGTACATCACGTAATGGGTTTGTGATAACAATGCCGAAAACATCAGAGCAGAGGTTGTCACCACAGCCAGACAGAGACTGAACTCCATGTCTGCCTGGGCAATCAACCCGGGTTGCTCATGCTTCACCACTTTCAGCCAACCGTAGGCCACAGCAGCCAGACAGCTGCACAACAAAAGTGACCAGCTGCGACGACAATGCCACATCTCCCTCACGAAGGAGCGAAGAGGATCAATCAACAGGGCCAGCATTGGAGCCAGCCAGATGATGGACCTCAGCAAAGGAACTTCAATCCGGGCATAATCTCCAATCATGCGAGCGGCAATGGTGTGCAGCCCGGTTCCGGCAACCATCCCGAAGATCAGAAAAATCCAGCCTGACCAGTACCAGGACTTGAAGCAGCCATTGAAGTCACGAACGCTGGCAGAACGAAACCAGCTGATCAGCCAGCAGACAGCGCCGCAGCCCATCAGCAGTAGACCGGTAAAGAAGCGCCAGGCGAAACCATCCTCGAAATTCAATGACTGCAGCAATGGATGCTCAGCAGGCAGAGTGAGATGCCGCGTCAGAAACATGCTGAAAAACAGCAGAGCCGGCAACCCGATACACAGCAGCCAGATCCGGACTCGACTCGGTGGAATCAGGCTTGCGATGGGAGATCGAGCCTGCTCATAAGTGCCTTCCTGGGGACGACGTAACTTCCAGTAACCCGCGTTTCCATGAGAAACCGGGACAGGAATCATTGGAGATTCCCCCTCGCTGGCCAGACGCCGACGCCGACGCTCGTCAACATTTCGAGAGCCTGCAAACTTGACTGCCATCCCTCACGACCTTCCCTGGTCCGTAAATCCACAGGATGCTGACCAGCAACCTCCTGCTTATCTCTTCCTGTGTCCGTTGGAATTCGCTGCTTCCTGAATGTGGCATTCAGAAATGAATTCCTCACAGGCCGGCTTGCGCGCACGTCCTCCTGACTCGCGCAGAGCGGTGCCTACTATCTGCATCGAAGTTCCCGGACATTTTCCTGAGCGTCAAACACCTGGCCAGAATCCAAAACACCAGACATCACCCTACGGTTTGTCTAACCGGAATAACTTGACAGGTGCCATTATGACACCAGTAACTAACCAAGAAAACAGTGCCATATTGGCATTCTTCTGATTTTACAGGGACCGAAACATCAACAACAAATATACATAACATTATAAATAGTAAAGACTTATGAAACAACAAGACAAAAATAACCCAAATTGGCACACGAGTTGTATATACCTGAACGCAATCGGGACTGGCCCGGGAAAACAGAAGAACGAAGGAGATAAGAACATGTTGAATGCTTTTGCCTACTCAAAACCAAATCGTGCGTTGGGGACTTTTCAGAGACTCCAGGACGAACTGAATGCTTCGCTGGTTGAATTTCGGAATGGCCTGATGGCTACCCAGGGAAGCCCCTCCCTCAATGTCTGGCAGAAAGAGGGCGTGTACCTGATCCGACTGGAACTGGCCGGAGTGGAAGAAGATTCGGTGAAGCTGGAGACGTTCAAAAACGAACTGAAGATCTCCGGCGAACGCCAGCTGAATCACACTGGAACAGACCAGACCGGAATTGAGGTGATCAAATCGGAACGTCACTCGGGGGCTATCGAACGGCAACTCCAGTTCCCGTTCCATATTGACAGCAGCAAGACACATGCGTCGCTGAAAAATGGCATCCTCGAAATCCACCTGTCACCGGTTGCAGAGTTGGGACCTACGCAGATCAGAATTGAAGGCCAGAAACCAGTGGAAGATTCCGCAGCGAAATCGAACTGATCGCCACGGCATCACAAGCAAACCCCGGCTTCGAAAGAACAGGGATAAAGAAAATATCACGTTTTCCAAGGAGAAAACCATGTCAAACTGCTCAACGTCATCCAAACCCTGCTGCCAGCAGACTCAACTCCAAACTGAAAAATCCGTCCGCTCCGTAACCAGGCCCCGGACGGATATTCACGAAACCGAATCCGCATACGTCATTCAGGCTGATATGCCGGGTGTGGATGAGTCATCGGCACAGGTTTCATTTGAAAAGAATGTCCTGACCATCAGCGGCGAACCACAATTCAACGCTCCAGAAGGTTTTGAATCGGTCTATCACGAATCCTCTGCCCGATATTTCGAACGGTCTTTCCGCCTGAACGAACAGGTCAATCCCCAGGAACTGAAGGCTACCGTTTCCCGAGGGGTCCTGACGGTTGTCATTCCCAAAGCGGAGGAACTTCGCCGAGTACAAATCCCCATTCAGGCCGGCTGACAAAAGCAGCATCGCCTGAGACTTCCCCACACGGCCGGATCAAGCCCCCACCTGATCTGGCCGTTTTTCTTTACCTCAACCCTATCACGTACTGATCAAAAAACCACATGGCTATTCAATTGACCTAGGAGAATCATGATTGATCCGGTAAAACCCGAAAAACCCCTTTCGGACAGGATGACGAAAGGAATTGAGAACTAGCGATCGGGAAACAAATCGATGGATCGAGCAGCCCGCCCACGTCCGCCTGTGTTTCGAGCCCTGGGAAACAAGGATCCTCACGAAACACTGGTCGTCGACGGAGACACCTACACTCGGCAGGATATCTACAAACATGATTCCTGGGCGGCCACGGCCCGCTATCGTTGCGGAAGCCGGGAAATCGTCTGCAAGCTGAACCGGACGCAATCCATTGGCCTGCTCCCCATGAAATGGCTCGGACGGTTTCTGGCCAGACGGGAATCCTTTGCTTATGAGCAACTCCAGGGGCTGAGCGGCATCGCACCGATGTGTCGAGTGATCAAACACGAAAACACCACTCTGCCGCACGCCGCAGGTCACGATTTCATCGCCGGGCATCCCCTGCAGGAACGGGAAGCGGTCAAGGATCATTTCTTTCCGCAACTGCTGAACCTGCTCAGAGAAGTCCACTCACGTGGATTTGCCTATGTCGATCTTCACAAACGGGAAAACATCCTCGTCAGCGATCTGGGTGAACCTTATCTGATCGATTTCCAGATCAGTTTTTATTCTCCCCAGTCCTGGCTGGCCAAGCTGACTGGCAGAACAATCCTGCTCCATCTGCTGCAGCAATCGGACCTCTACCATCTGACCAAACATATTCTGCGAATCCGGCCAGACCAGATCGAACTGCTGGGCCTGAAAAGTTATGCAGAAAAACCTTGGTGGATTCGAGCCCATCGCAAAGTGGCTGTTCCATTCCGACAGACCCGGCGCTGGCTGCTGTCCAAAATCGGGGTCCGCGGAAAAAGCGGCCGCTCCAGTTCAGAGGTCTTCGCCGAACATGCTTTCCGGGAAGAGAATAACAAGAAGGCAGCCTGAGCATTCTAATAAGTTCAACGCCGGCTACTGCTCACCGTTCCAGCTGATCTCTGGCCAGTCGCAGGTGCCTGATGAATTCATCTTCTTCATCGATCGATCGCATCCGCCCGCGCCTCAGGATTGGTGGCAGAAAATCCCGTAAGGCAGTTCCCAGATGCCATTCTGCGGTACCGCTGTAAGTAGACTCCGGCAGTTCGGACAGGAGTTGCGGCAACTCCTGATGAACCCGATCAGCAAACAGCTGCCACTTCTGCTCGGTCGCCTTCGCCTCCCGCAGTGCCAGTAATTCATTGTGAATGGCAACCGCGCGAACATAAACATGCCGGCCTGGATGAACAGGATCCTTCTGCAGCATCTGCAGAAACAGGATCAGCACCAGGCAGATTCCCCCCAGGCCCCAGACAGTAATCCTTGACAGTGTGGGCCTGGTGGCCACTGCCTGCTGCTCAGCCAATGAGTCAACTCCAGAGGACTCTACCACTGCATGCTGACGGGATGCCGCCTCGGAACTTTTTGGAGAAATCTTCCGCTGAGGCGAAACCGGTTCCTGAACGGGATGAACTGGCAGGACCGATCCCTGATGCCGAGGAGTAGCTGACGATGCTTCATCACAATCAAACCAGGCCATCTGATCGGGGGTGAGCATGAGCGCATCATCGGTGGCCTCATCCTCATCGATCGTTAATGTTTCAAATGGCTCAGATTCGGAAAAGGCACCTTCAGTCCGAGCCTGCGCGATTGTAGAAGTAGAAGGTGCCTCCTTCTCAGGGATCTGTGTTCCAGAATTCTGAATCAGGAGTTGAAAGGTCCCAATCGTAAGACGATCACCTGCTTTGAGCAGGCAACGTTCCATCTGGCTTCCGTTAACAAAGATTCCATTTTTACTGCACAGGTCGCGGCAGAAAACAGCATCCTCCCGCACTTCGAGCAGACAATGTCGACGCGAGACAGAAGAATGATCCAGAATCAGGTCCGCTTCACTCGCTGAGCGGCCAATCACCAGGGGAGCATCTTTGAGGTAAACAGGCCCCGGGAGACCTGAAACCCGCAATTGCCAGACTGTACTTTCTTGATTTCGCGACGGCATGAACTGTTTCCGCTCAGAGAAACCACGCACCACTGAATAGACATTTCAGGCAAGAAAACAGAAGTTCAGTCTACACATGAAGCCAGTAATGGTCCAAGGATTTTTTTGCCACTGCTGTTCAACATGGAGCGTTTCGGGCAAGACAGACCGACAGATGAAAGCTCGAAGCGGGTCGATCGGAGTTTCGCTCAGGAGTTGGTGATCACTCCCAGGAAGGACTTCTTGGCATTCCCTTCCCGCACCTTGGCCTGAATTGTATTGAGGACCCTCTGGGCGCGTTTCTCTCCATTCTGCATCGAGAACTGGATCGCCCCCTTCATGCTGTTATTCAAACTCTGTAACGATTTGTGATAGATCTGAAAATCACGGAACGCCTGTTCGAGCCCCTCAAACGGTTTACGAGGCACGACGAAATTCTCATAGGCCTCTTCAAACCAGGTTCGCTGGCCCGCAGCACTGGTGAACCCAATATCGTAATCTTTCAGGCAGCGTGCCAGCTTCTGCTGACAGTCCCGTAACCAGCGGCGGGCATCCTGCCAGTCTTTCTTGTCCTGTGAACTGGAGTAGGTACGCTCATCCGTGTTGAGATCCCGATTGAGAGTCTTCAGTTTCCCATTCAAATCGGTGATCTTTTTCCGCTGCCGCAGCAGATCGGCTTCAAGGTGCAGACTCGAACCCCACTCGCCATGGATTCCCACCAGCAGTTCCATCTCAGCGGGAGTCGCCTCTCGATCCATTCCGATTGGCACAGCCCGTCCAAGAACCTGTGGCATGACGATGTGGGAAGGTTGTTCGATCGGAGCCTGCTGGTGAACGTGAGGAAACTCGCAAGTAATGTAAATCTGCGGATCGGCTCCCGGCAGAACTGGAGGCAGGGGTTGATCGAGCAGTGGATTTGTTCCCGCAGCAGACTCAAAAATCATCCCATTCAATGTCCAGGAGAAACAGCATTCCACAGGGACATGCAGCTGACCAAGTAACCGCCTCATTGTCAGACGGGGGTCGATTCCCTGGGGATTTTCCGGGGGGAACAGGACAATGATTCCAATTGGAAATGCAGGCGATTTCACCCAGTACCAGAACGGCCGGGTCTCATTGGGAAAGCAGTTCCCCACAAGCCAGGAGGTTGAAGCTGGCCAGAAAGAAAAGTCAAATTGAGAGGCATCCTGCTCCATAAAAACCCTGCCAGATTCTGATCAGGTGGAGAGAAGGTTTCCAGTAAACATGAAAGGCTGCGTCAGCAGAAGCCCTGAGAAGACTGCAGATTGTTTATCTTTGACACATGCCCCCCGTTTGTAAAGCTCAATCTTCCGCATCCAGAATAGCCGGCACCTGAAAATACTTGCCATCCGTGCTGGGAGCATTTTTCAACGCTTCCTCACGCGGCAGCATTGGTGTAGGAATATCTTCCCGGAAGGCATTCACCAGTTCAAACGGATGGGCGAGAGGCTCCACGCCGGAGGTATCCACTTCCTTGAGCTGATCGATGAATGTCAGAATCCGGCCCAGCTGTTCCTGCATTGCGGGAATCTCACTCTCATTCAGATGCAGATTGGCCAGACCGGCCACCCGGCGGACATCCTCGGGATTCAGTTGAGTCATGTTTCCCTCATCAATTATCTGATGGTAACAAGGAAAAACGCCTCGCTGTGCAAATTGCAGCAGCCAGGCGTTTTATTTGTTCTCTGCATTTTCTCAGGAATTGGCTTCCAGATCGGGAATTGTGAATGGCTCCCGTACAACTGGCTTTTGAATCAGACCAGCTCGAATCATGCTCACAGGAACCCAGCGACGTACTACCTGGCCGTCTTCCACCACGCGGATGCGCTGCATGTTCTTCCGGAAATACCGGCGGGTGATACCGGTCGTTTTCCGACCGTTTCCGCCCAGATACTTCGGTTTACCACGCTGGGACAGGCTGTTCCCTTTAGTCGGAGTGTTGTCTCCGTAAAGTTCGCGTAAACGATCACGCTTGGCGTGTTTGTGCTTCTTATGGGTACTCATTTCGTAAATATCCTCTCGACCACACGTTATGTCTGTCGTGCAAAGCGGAACTATAAAGAAACTGCCCGAAGTTTCAAGGGGAACCGGCACTGATCGTAACGAATATCCGTTCTCCGTTCGCAAAAAAGGGAGTCGTAACCAACAGGGGACGTCCCATTTCTGCAATTCTACCCGCTCGGCTTTGTAAGGAGTACATCGGTTCGCAGCCCATTTTCACTACACACCGAACACTCGAATTTCTCGCAACCCACTAAAAACAAACAAGTTACAGAAATCCGAGAAAAATTCCACCAGGAATTGTCAGTGAATTGGCATGCTGACTGCATTAAGCCCTTCTGTCGAAAGGGAAGTAAGGAGCCCTGAGACGAACGACGAGAGATTCCATTCACAGGAAGGTGTGATCACAACAAGGTGATCACCATCAACAAGGAGACGAGCGATGTTAGTTCTCACACGTAAAAAATCTCAACTGATCCAAATCGGCGACAATATCGTGATTAAAGTCATCCGTACCGGCCCCGGTTCTGTCAAACTGGGGATCGATGCGCCTGGCAATGTTCGTGTCATCCGAGGCGAACTGAACGAGGAACTGACCAAAAGTTATGAAGAAGCAGGTGAGTCGCCAGCTACTGAGCAGGAAAAGGTCGAAACGGCTGATGTCAGCAGTCGCCGATCGGAACGTCTGGAAGAAGAGGAATCTGTCATTGCGAAAGCTCTCAGCCGACGCAAGGGCCGCACTTCTGCAGTCTGATTCCAGAATGAAACCTGTTTTGAGATGTGAGATTTGAAACCACTTGGCCCGTCGGCGTGTGCGATTACCGGGACCGGCTCCCATTTTCCGCCAAACCACTGCGAATTTCGCGAAAACGATTCCCGACCCTGAACCGTAACGCGAGTGAAAATTGCAGGCGGAAAACTCCGGACCTCCGCACCGCCGACGTTTTTTTGTTTCCAGTCCGCTAAACTGGCAATGCTTTTCCGGTGATCGACTTGAACTGAGTTATCAGTTGATCCAGCCAGATCCCCCGTCCTTCGACCAGGTGGCATCCCCGCTCCCGGGCTTCCCGGCCCAGCGGATGCTCTTCCGTCAGACTGCAGAAATCGAGTACCAGCAGGTCCGGATTCAAGTAAGACGGGTTGAACTGTGTTCGTCCGGAGCCCTTTTCGAGTTGTGAATCGGCCAGCACGACAATGTCGTGATGGGTGTCATAGAGAGACTGGAACGGAACGTGTCTCACGTTCCATTCATTCGCCTGACTTCGCGCCAGCTTTTCATCCGGATCGGTCAGTGAAACCACGGCCCGTTTTTCTTCCAGCATGCGCAAAGCCGTTTTCCCCAGACCATTAGCACCTATCACCAGGGCTGCCCGACGCTGCAGAGTTTCATCGTGCGGAAAGACTTTCGCCAGGGCGGAATCCATGGTTTTGAGCGAACTGCGTCTCAAGGTATTGAAACCGTGCCAGCCATCTGCCTGCTTGAGAAGCAGATCCAGATAACCAGTCTGCTGATCTGCGGGGTCAACATGTTCTGCAAATGGCAAAATCCGAACCCCCAGTGCAGGATTGGCCAGCAGGACCCTGATTTTCAGGATATCTAACATTTTCCCCAGTCGATCGAGCTGATCGATAGCCACGGGGAGACAGCGCGTATTGATTTCATGTTCACGGAAACCTCTGTTTAACAGGCGGATCGCGGCGGTTTCCAGCTCACCGAAACCGGCAATGGCAATGAAACTGGTCTGCCGGTCGATTTCATCAATCGCATAATCTTCCTTCAATTCCTCTACCGTGGCCTGACCGGGATGATCTTCCATCCCTTTTTCCAGGGCGGCATAAATCCAGGGGGAACCGTATTTCTTTCCGAGCAAGGAGAACGTCAATTCCGGTCGTCCCAGCCCTTGCCCAACTATCGGAATCCCTCTTCGCTGACTGACGGCCGCGAGTAGTGGCCAGGCGGCATCGAGGGTGGGAGTCGGCCAGCGGAATTTGATGACATCGGCCTGGCAGGTCATCGCTTCTTCATACAAACTGTCAATGTCATATTCCGGGCGATCGAGCCGAGCCACGGAAATGACTCGCTTTGTATTCCCGAACCGGGGAACTTTGGCCGCGATGTCCAGGTCCAGTTCAATGTAATCGGGAGCGGCGACAATGGCTCGACGGATCAGTGTGAGTCGTTCTTCTTCACTCCCCTGCCAGTGCCCACCATCCTGCTGGCGTCGGCAGGAAATGATGACTGGCTTGGTCACTCCCTCCAGCAGATCCTTGAAGTCCGGTTCTTTCGCCAGATGATCCAGACAGCATTCGATAATGTCACCCTGCCGAGAAGCATTGAAGAGATCGACTTTGGCCAATGTTCGGGAGGTCGGAGTTACACTGATACATAACATGGCTGATTCACGATTGCAGATGAAGGGATGGAATCCCCACACTCTAGCGTACGGTGAATTGGTCGGCCAGAGAACCCAAGCTTCAACCGGGTGGAAGCAGAACCGTCGATCCTGGTGAAATCTTCCCGACATGCGTTCATGAATAGACAATGAGACTCGAACCGTCATAATTCGGATCTCACAAGAATGATCTCTCCTCAACAGCCCTCCGTGAATTTCATGCCTGATCCAACCTCCGCCGAACAGAAGCAGGAACCGAGTCAGGCCTGGTTTGGTTTTCTGCTGGCCTTTGGAGCAGCGATCCTCTACACATTTGCCAATATTGCCTTTCGGGACAGTGCCCGTCCCGGGGATCTGGGCTGGTCGATCTGGGTCACTGCTCATCGGGCGGTCCCGGCCACAATCATTGCCTGGTCGCTGATCTTCTGGAATCACGCTCATGGCCGGCCGGCCTTTCCGCCACGGGGTTTGCTGCTACCTCTAATTGCCACAGGACTCGTGATGCAGTTTGGTGGCAATCTGATGTTTCAGACAGCATTGGGCCTGATTGGTCTGGCCATGACCGTCCCACTCACTTTTGCGATGATCCTGCTTTCTGGAGCAACCTGCAGTCGCTTTTTTCTGGGCGAGCCACTCACTTACCGTTCACTCATCGTGATGCTGGTTTTAATGGGAGCGGTCACCCTGCTCAGTTTTGGAGCGGGAGCGGCAACGAAATTCATTCTCGAAGATGCCACGCCCGATGCCATTTTTTACGGAGTCGGCTCGGCCATGCTTTCCGGGATTGGCTACGGCGTTGCGGGAGTTTCCATTCGCCGAAACGTTAAAAACCTGCCGGTTTCGGCCACTCTCGTTCTGATCAGCTCAACCGGACTGGTCTGCATGGGTCTGCTGACATTCGCCCTGAATCCTCTTGAAACCATCCTCGCCACCACACCCGGAGAGCTGCTCGTAATGCAGTTGGCTGGCCTGTTCAATGGCGTAGCCTTTTTTGCCATCGGAAATTCCTACCGTTTCCTGCGAGTTAATCAGGTCAACATGATCAACACCACACAGATTGCCATGGCCTCCCTGGCTGGAGTGCTTGCTTTTTCCGAACCGGTTACCATCTGGCTGGTCCTGGGAATCCTGCTGACGATGTCAGGCCTGATTGCGATGGAACGGAAATAAGAGAGTACCGAGCACAAGTATGACCGCATTGCTGGATCAGGCGCTGTTGCAAAACCAATTCCCCGCGTGGCAGATCCAGGTCGTGCCTGAAATTGATTCCACCAACCAGGCCCTGCTGCGGAATCCAGACCAGCCCACTCCACTGCTGCTGGCTGCCGAAAGTCAGACTGCCGGACGAGGTCGGGGAAGTAATTCCTGGATTTCTCATGCCGGCTCGCTGACGTTTTCACTCATGCTTTCCCCCGATGAGCTGAATCTCCCCCGCTCGAACTGTGCCCTGTTTTCTCTGATCATTGCAGCGGTGGTGCGTGAGGCAATTCTGCAGGAAACCCACCTTTTGCCCGGCCGACTGCTGCTCAAATGGCCGAATGATCTGTACCTCGATCAGAAAAAATGCTGTGGCATTCTGCTTGAACAGCCCCGGCCTGACCGACTGATTATCGGGATTGGCCTGAATGCCAATAACCGCAGGGAACATCTGCCCGAAACGATCCGGGACCAATCGATGTCCTTAACCGATGCGATTTCGCAAGATGTTGATCGAACACGACTTCTGGCCGCCATCCTGGGGACGGTCAATCGACTCCAGCAGGAGGAAAGCCTGCTGGAAAAGCTGTTCCCTGGAGCCTGGCGCGACTTCCATCTGCTTGACCAGGCGTTCGTGAAAATTCAACCCCACACTGCTGCTTCGGAATTGATTGAAGGCATGTGTGCCGGAGTCGATTCGGATGGGGCTCTGCTGCTGAGAACGACAACTGGACTGAGCAGAATCCTGTCCGGAGTGATCCACGACTGGTCACCGGGGCAATGATGACACTGAGCGAAGAAATCGCTTTGTGCCGTTTCGGATAACGACTTGCGTTGAAAAACGAGTCATTCAGGGATAGCATGCCCGCTTGCACATATTTCGATTTCCGAACTTCTTGCTGCATTCGTCCGCTCCCATCTCCAATTCAGAGTTGTCAAAGCCGAGACGAATGCGAACGAAGTCGGTCGAGGATTTTTCCATTTCCAATTTCAGCCCCGACAGGGCACTAGCGCCGGGAGATGCAACTGATGAATTCCACAGGGTCTGAGGCGATTGCGCCAAACGCATATCGATTGTTGTGGGCAGGCTTTATGGCGATTCTCGCAGCGGGAGTCGGTTTTGCAATT
>JAGQQT010000250.1 GCA_020426065.1 Planctomycetaceae bacterium
GATTCTCGCAGCAACCCAGATGTGCCTGGCTGATGTCCTGCAGAATGAATCGCTCCAGCAATAACTGAACCGCCAGGAACTGCAGCAGTGATCCAGCGGGAATCGGGTGCACCACCCAGTCCACTCCCGACTCCAGCTGATGAATCATTCCGGCCCAGCCACGAATGGACAGCAGAGTTTGAACGATGAACTCCTCCCAGTCAGACTCCGGAATTTCCAGTGCTGCCAGGGATTCCTGAACTGAAGTTTCCGGGGTCACATTCTGCTTGAGGATGCGAGCCAGTTCCTGTCCCAACGCAGGAAGGCTGCGGGAACAGACGCAACCGCAGTTGGCGTACATCGTGCAGAAAGACCGGAAGAATCCCTCATCTCTTAACGGCAATGTCCAGCCACAATACCCCTGATCGATAAAGCCAGCCGTAAACCGGATCAGGACGTCGTGCACATCACGATCAACATCTTCACCGGTCGCCCGGAGAAACAGATCCCGCCTCCTGATGAATTGACGGGATGATCGCGACTCCTGCTCGACACCAGTACCTGCCAGGCAGATGCGCCACAACAGATGCAGGGTAAAGGACTCCCAGGCAGAATCTTTCCAGTCGGTAAAGTGAGCACCATAGCGGTCCAATGACTCGGTCAGTTCACTCCCCGAATGCGATGCATTCTCCTGATGCGCCCGCATCCAGTCCCGAGATGCATTCAACAACTGTTGACGGGACTCTGCCGAAATCCCCGGCTGAAAACGCTCAAAAGCATCTGTCTCTGCCACAATCCAGCGAAGTTCGGCATCAGGCCCGATGTGCAGCGGATGCAGCAGCATGGACATGCGGATTTCAAACCGGCTTCCCAAACCATGAAAAGCATCATGTGCTCCTGGCCCCAGATCTTCAGCCAGAACCGCTTCCAGATCATCCCGAGTAATTCTCCCCTGGGTAAACAGTCGGCGATATTCCTTTTCTGAGAAATAAGGCTGGGCGTCAAACCGCTTCATCCCGGAGATGACTGCCTGTGAGAATGGCTCCTGCTCGAAGGCGTGCAGCGTATTGTGATGCACGAAAACTTCAATCGGCCCCTGAGCTGGCAGAAAGTGGGCGGCATGTTCTACCAGGTGCCGCAATTCATCATCAGAATGATGGACCGTAACGGGACCCTCAACTGCATCACTGGCCAATGTATTCAACGGGGTCAACTCTCAGGAGGGAATACAGGTGGGGATATTGAATTGAACAAAGCAATCAGGGATAGTGGTTGCTCCAGTCATTAACGCAGCAAAAATCAGACCACAACTTCCCAAAATCTGTTTTGGCAGACATCCGGCAGGGTCCAATTGGATGGACAAGGATCTCGAAACTCCATCGATCAAACCAATTGAGACACTGACATATCGCAAAAATATGCAAAACCTGATTTAAACCATTCAGGCGTTCTCGTCTCGTGCAGGCAACATATGTGCAATGAGTTGCAGATGCATGCAAACTTATTCACTCGAATTTGCAGATCCAATTTCCTCATCACGCTCAATCTGAGTGCGGATTTTTGTCAGCTCGTTGAGTGCTTCTTCCGGGAACAGAGGATCGAGTGTCTGTAACTCTTCCCGGAATGCGGCTGTTTCGGAGTCAACAGTCGTCAAGGGACGAGAAGTTCCTTCCGGCACAAACAGATTGGGTGGGGGCGTGGCTGGGGCAGGCATGGTCAGCAGCTTATTTTGCTGCCATCCTTCTTCAGATGAGACGGGCGAGATGCGGGAATTCCGGGGAGAATTTTCCGGTTGAGAAGACTCCAGAGCAACTTGATCTGAAGATTGGCGCGGAGCGGGAAGAGAGCGGGCGATCATCACACCTGCTCCCAGTCCAACCAGTAACATTCCGATCCAGACTGTCCGTTGATTCTGCTGCTCCATCACCTCACTCCTTGAGGAGAAAATGTTCGATCAATATCTGGCAAAGGCTGCTTCAATCAGGGAAGCCTGTTCCAGCTGATGACTTTTCTTGCTTCCAGTCGCCGGGCTGGCCGAAGCGTGCCGCTCAATGGACCGGAACGGATACTCGTCAAAGAATGACTGCCCGAAATGAGCTTTGAGGAAGCGGGAAGCCCCCATGTTTTCTGGTTCTTCCTGAACCCAGCGGACTTCGGTTCCACTCGGATACCGGGCAAACACCTGCTGCAGGCGAACGTAAGGAAGCGGGTAAAGCTCTTCCAGACGCACAATCGCCACATCATGTCGATCCAGGTCTTCCCGCGCTGCCAGCAGATCATAATAAATCTTGCCGGAACAGAGCAGAATCCGTGTCACCGCCTGTGGATCCTGAATGGTCAGGTCATCCAGGACAGGATGGAACGTTCCGTTTACGAATTCTTCGAAATCCGAGACGCATTGCGGCAGTCGCAATAGACTCTTGGGGGTCATCATGATGAGCGGCTTCTTCCACTTCCGGAACACCTGTCGACGCAGACAATGGAAATGCTGAGCAGGCGTGGTCAGATTCGTGATCTGGATGTTGTCTTCAGCAGCCAGCATGAGAAACCGTTCGAGCCGGGCACTGGAATGTTCCGGTCCCTGCCCTTCAAAACTGTGCGGCAGCATCATCACCAGGCCACTGTACCGATCCCACTTATCCTCGGTGGAAGCAATAAACTGATCGATAATCACCTGGGCCGCATTGCAGAAGTCTCCAAACTGGGCTTCCCAGATAATCATCCCTTCCGGGCAGTCCAGACTGTATCCGTATTCATATCCCAGCACCCCTGCTTCAGAGAGGGGACTGTTATGAATTTCAACGATGTTATTCCAGGGAGCCAGTTTCCGGAGTGCACAATGATATGCGCCATCATTCACGTCGTGTAGAACGGCGTGTCGTTGACTGAACGTTCCCCGCTCCACATCCTGACCAGTCATGCGGAAGGGACGGCCTTCAGCCACAATCGTCCCAAACGCCAGCAGCTCTGCCGCTGACCAGTCGAAGGGGCGTTTTCCCTGTCCCATTTCCCGCCGCTGTTCCAGCAGACGGACCAGCTTCCGATGCGGCGTGAACCCTTCCGGATAGTCGGTCAGCACATCCATCACGCGGTTCAGCTCATTCCGATCAACCTGGGTGACCACAGAATCGGCTTCCGCCACACTTCCACCGTGATAACCGTACCAGTAACCACCGTAATGTTCGATACAGCGGATATACCGGTCCTGCTTGGCCATCGCCAGTTCTTTTTCGAGAACCTGTCGACGCTCTTCAACAATCGCCTGACCTTCATCCTGAGTAATCCCGCGCATCCCGATCAGATGATCGAAATAGCGCTGGAAGACGGTTGGATGCTGCTTGATATCCTTGTACATCAACGGCTGGGTGAATTCCGGTTCATCGCTTTCGTTGTGACCATGTTTACGGAAGCAGTACATGTCGATCACGACATCGCGATGGAATTTTTTGCGAAAATCAAGAGCCAGATTCACAACCTGGGCAACCGCTTCCGGATCTTCTCCGTTGACATGGAAAATCGGAATCTGCAGCATCTTGGCGACATCGGTTGCGTAAGTGCACGAGCGAGACTGCTCTTTTGTGGTTGTGAAACCAATCTGGTTATTCACAATCACATGCAAAGCTCCACCCACGGCGTATCCGGGAAGTTCACTCAGGTTGAGTGTTTCCTGAACAATCCCTTCCCCGGCAAATGCTGCATCCCCATGAATGAGAATGGTCAGCCCCTGATTCATTGGTGGGGCACTATGGCGATCCGTCTTGGCCCTGAGCCGCCCCAGAGCAACCGGATTGATGAATTCCAGGTGGCTGGGATTGAAACAGAGCGACATGTGCGCTTTGTTTCCTTTCATGGTTTCCCAGTTACTGCTGAAACCCAGATGGTATTTCACATCTCCCCGGCCAATGTGCAGCTCCGGATCGGCATCGACAAACTCCCGGAAAATCTGCCGGTAGCTTTTGTGCATGATATTAGCCAGCACGTTGAGCCGGCCTCGGTGAGCCATGCCGATCACGATTTCGCGCGATCCCTCATCGGTCGCTTTTTCGATCGCCATATCGAGCAGAGGAATCAGGCTCTCCGCTCCTTCCAGCGAGAAGCTCTTCTCTCCAATGAACTTTTTCTGGACGAACTCTTCGAACAGCACTGCATCACTCAGCCTGGTCAGAATCCGTACCTGCTCCTCACGGGCGAGTTTGATGCGGTTTCCCGTGGTTTCCATGCGGGTCTGCAACCACTCCCGGACCCGTAAGGAATCGATATGCATAAACTGCACACCAATGGAGCGGCAATAGGTGGTTTTCAACCACTGCACAATCTGACGCAGCGTGCGGACTTCCGGGCCACCCATCCAGCTGGTGGAGAAACGGCGGTCCATATCTTCTTCGGTAAAGCCGTAGAATTCCGGTTTCAGTTCGGGCGGATTGCCCCGTTTCTTCCCGAGTGGATCCACTTCTGAGAGAATATGTCCCCGAACCCGGTAGTTGCGAATCAACTGGTCGAGACGCTCCTGGCGGCCAGCCACTTCCAGACGTTGGGGGCGTCTTAATCCCCCATCGGACATGGAGGGAGGATTAAAGATAGTAAACGGCTTATGGACCGGTCGCAGACTGGCAGACGCCTCTGCCCGGTTATCTTCTTCCAGCTTCGAGAAGTAGGCTCGCCAGTCGGGGCTGACATTTTCCGGGGATTTGAGAAACTGCTCGTAGAGCGTTTCCATAAAAAGCAAACTTTGAGCGTTATCTTCAATATGGAAGTCCCCTTCAGGGGCCCCATCTGCCGCACCGTTGGTCTGGTACGAATCTATCGTCGCCATGGCTGTGAGAACCTACCGGGATCAATCCGTTCCCGTCTTTGCGTGGTATCATGTTCACTCGAAGCGCATTGCTTCTTATAGCGGATTGTCGCAGATTCATCAAAACCAACAAGTGGGATGGACAGCGTTTTCACAGAGAACTGGACAGAAAAATCCAGATCCTGCAAATTTCCCACCCGATCTTGATCTGAGCGAATCAAACGACATACGATGACGTGCACATGGTGTTCCTGTTCTGAATGATTTCAAGAATTCGAGATCGTTTTGTCTCTGTTAATCTGGCAATCGAAACTCGCTGAGGTTGAAGCCTCACTGCCTGCTTCCGCACGCTCCACGCTGCGGAAGGATTTACGCTGGACAATCAATGACGGAGCGGCCTTCGGTCTGATGGTTGGGCTGGGGGAAACGTATCTCCCCGCGTTTGTCCTGGCGATTGGACTGGGAGAACTGGCAGCCGGGATGATTGGCAGCTTACCTCTGTTTCTGGGAGGTGTGCTGCAATTAATTTCACCGTATGCCATCCAGTTACTGCAGTCCCACAAACGTTGGATCGTCCTGTGTTCTGTGCTCCAGGCACTGATGTTTGTCCCGCTGATCATTGCGGCCATTCTTGGAAAGACCACACTGACTTCAGTCATGCTGGTGGCCTCCATTTATTGGGCCAGCAGCCTGGCAACCGGCCCTGCCTGGAATACCTGGATTGGCACCATCATTCCCAAACCGATTCGCCCCCGCTTTTTTGCCTCCCGGACTCGAATCTCCCAGGCATGTGTTTTCACCGGCTTTCTGGCGGCGGGACTTTTTCTGGAATGGGCTAACCATCACGAAAAAACACTCCTGGCGTTTGCCGTCCTGTTTACACTCTCGTGCGTGGCACGGCTGGTTTCCTCATTCTCCCTGGCCATGCAGAGTGAACCCAAACCGATACCACGGAGTACGAACGGACACTCACTCAAAGAGGCGTTTCTGGAAACCTGCCGAGGTCCAGGGGGGCCGTCTCCTGATTTTTCTGGGGATGTTTCAGGCAGCGGTGCAGTTGTCCGGACCCTACTTCACTCCATTCATGTTCAATCGACTGCTGCTCAGTTATGACGAATTCATGATGCTGATCGCGGTCGCGTTTCTGGCCCGCATCATCTCCCTGCCCGCCTGGGGACACTGGGCTCACAGGCATGGTGCCCGTCAACTGCTCTGGATTGGTGCACTGGGAATTGCCCCGGTCAGCATGGGCTGGGTGGTTTCCCAGCAGTTCTACTGGCTGATGCTGATCCAGGTCTATTCAGGGATGGTCTGGGCTGCTTACGAACTGGCTTTCTTCCTGATGTTCTTTGAATCCATCCCGGAAGAAAAACGGACAAGCATGCTGACCGTTTACAACCTGATCAACGTCACGGCCTGGGTTTCCGGAGCTGCGCTGGGAGGATTCATTCTCTATCGCATGGATACTCAGTTTGAAGGTTATCTGC
>JAGQQT010000251.1 GCA_020426065.1 Planctomycetaceae bacterium
ACGATTGGCCAGATTGTGTTGATGGAAGTGTTGAAGGATCGGAAATCATTTCTGCTGACTGATACCGGGATTACGGTGCAACCTTCTCTTGAGCAGCTGCAGAGCCTGCTGGAGCAGATGGTCAACGTGATTCGTGATCTGGGGTGTGAGACTCCTCGAATCGGGTTGATGGCCGCAACCGAAAAAGTGACCAGCAAGATGCCCGAAACCGAACAGATTGCCCGGCTGGTGGAATGGAGTCGGGAACGATATCCGGAACCCGAAGTGCAGGTTTCCGGACCGCTCTCATTTGATCTTGCCTATGCGAGCAAGGCAGGGGAACGCAAACGGCTGGATGATGTCGTGATCGGACATGCCAACGGGATGCTGTTTCCCAATCTGTTGTCGGCCAATTTGACGGTCAAGGCCATCATGTACACGGCGGACTGCCGTTTTGGTGGAATCCTGTGCGGGACTTCCGCTCCGGTTGTGTTCATGTCCCGCGCGGACGATGTGCCGACTCGATTAAATTCCCTCGCCTATACACTGGAGTTGATCTCAGGTCGAGAGTAAATAGCAGACGATCACACCAATGAAAATGCAGAAGATTTGAACTGGAAATACAGATGGAAATCCATCCGCAACTGCTGGCTGACTGTCACGTGCTGGGAAAAACAGAATCGGGAGTGTTGCTGCTCCACAAGAACTCCCAGGTTTTGTGGCTGATCCTGGTGCCGGATGTTCTGCAGACAGACCTGTTTGCAGTCGAAGGGCCGATTCGCACACGGATCTTTGCTGATTGTGAAAAAATCGCTGCCATCATACGTCAGTGGCCCGGAGTAGAGAAGTTGAACTTTGCGGCGATTGGAAATGTGGTTCCCCAGCTTCATCTGCATCTGGTCGGTAGACATCATGCTGATCCCTGCTGGCCGAAACCGGTCTGGGGAAATCTGCCGGAATCAGTTCCCTATCGAGACGAGGTCCTTGAAGAACTGAAGACGGCTCTGCAGACTGTGTTCGTGAATGAATAGATCAATACTGGGGAACAACAGGTTCGAGTGACCACTCATCGAGTTCTGAGAGCGGGTCAATCTGGATGGCCGGAACGCCGCGGACTTCACGACGGTAGGTCGCAAACCGTTGCTGTTCCACCAGCGGGAGCCACCAGGAGTTGGCAACCAGTTGATCCTGGAGCCGTAACAGGGCGTTGTCTGTCGATTCCCAGGTAGGAGCATGTTCGAGATCCAGCAGCGTACTCCGCAGGTAGGTTGGCAAGCTGGCCAGACGTGCCACGGTAAATGGTTTTCCCTGCATCAGGAGTGCAGGCAGTTCGAATTGTGGAGCGGCGATAACGTATTCCAGCAGTTCGACATCGACAGCCTGAGAGGGATCCGTGGCGATTTGTTCGGCGGAAGGATCCTCATGTACAATCGAAATGGTCAGGCCAAGTTTCTGCCATTGTTTTGAGATGATTTCAGCGATGAAACGTCCCGAACGGGTTGGAGGAACTCTGAAGGTGATCGCTGTGGGGAACCCCGGTTTATGCCGGATGATTTCATAGAGTGCCCGGCCAGCCAGTTCATCAAAGGAAGTTGCGTAGGATGTGGCCATCCTGGCGTGTGAAGATGAAGGACAAATCGATTCGGTGATCGATGTCAGGGAAGTAGTGCTGGCGGTGTATTGCCGCAATTCCTGGGCGATCTGTTCCCGGTCAATCATGGAAAAGAGGGCCAGGCGGAGTTCGGGATGTTCTGCCAGCTGTCCTTCCAGCCGAAACGCCAGCGAACTGACGCGGGGGGTGGCATAGTTGGCCGTCAGAAACCGCTGATCGGATCGGAGTCGATTGAGATAGCGATGCGGTGTTTCAGGGAGATAAAGCAGTTCATCCCGCAGTACCGAACGAAGCAGTTCTTCTTCCAGCTCAAATTCCCGCAGATGAACCTCGGCAACATTTCGGGCCCCCTTCTGTGGATTGAAGTCAACCCTGACGAAATGTTCTCCGGGTGATTCAAAGGGGAGTGTTGATGGCGAAGCGAGCGGGAAGTGCTGGTCCTGCAGCAGTGATTGGGACTCCCCGGGATAGGCCCGCATCACGGCAGCCAGCAGATTGAGTGGATGGGGAGTTTGCTGGGAAAGTTCAACTTCCAGCAGAGCAGGGGAGAGCACTCTGACGGAAGTAATGTTTTGTGCAAACAGGTCCAGTGAGGCATCGGGGGCAAGGACCGTTTTCTGTTTCAGCAGCTGGGAAAACTGGATTGCATTCAGCGATGGCCTGGCTTCATGGGGCCGGGGCTGCAGGGCAAACTGAATCTGGATCTTGAGTCCGAGATCTTCAGGGATCCAGCTTTCCAGAAAAGGAGACTCGATCCGGGGATAGCCGGTAGCGAGTCGCTGAATTGTAAACCATTGATGATCTCTGATTGTATGGCGGAGAGATGTTTCGATGGATTCATCCCGAGTCACACCGACGGTCAGGATCTGGTAGGGTTCCTGGAATTGCTGGGATTGTCGCAGGAGTTGACTCGAAAATGGCCAGATGAGAATCGCCTGCTGGGCAAGCAGTGAGGCATTCCGGAACTGCTTATTACGGTAATTCTGCTCCGCTTCCTTGAGGGACTGATCTGCTCGTCGACCCAGATCATCCCGCCATTGTTTGATGGCGGGGAGCTTGGGGAGCAGTAGTTCGGTCTGGACCAGGTAGTGACGCAACCGGCGGTAGTCATACTTTTCGTAACACTGGCTGGCCAGCAGTTCGAGAGTTGCCGTCAGGAGCTTTTCGTGCTGCGGATCCTTCGGGTCCAGATCAAAACGCCGGCGGATAATGGAAAATGCTTTTTCCGGGTTACTCTCCGCCAGTGCCGCTCGCACCTCAGCTGCCATGAACGCCCGCTCGCGATCCATTAGCCCGGGCCATTCAATTGGCTCCAGTCTTTCCTTGACTCGGCGTTCGTTATTGAGGAACTCCTGACGCTTCACATAGGCGATCAGTTCCTGAGCGTGGAGCAGGTCGCCCGCTGCCAGAAATGTATCGGTTTTTCTCAGGCAGAGTTCTTCGTGATAGAGGATTTCAGAGATGTATCGGGTGTGGAGACGGAATTCTTCTTCAGCAGTTTTGTCATCGATGGTGAGGAAGATGTAGTCATAGAAATGATACTTGGCCAGCCATTCCTCCAGCAGAGCGGCATCTGTGGGGCGATCATCCTGCATGTATTTCTGTTTGTTGAGCAGCCATTGCTGATGATCGGGTCGGGGATAGATGGCTGGTGTCTGAATCACCTTGCCGCCGATCAGAACAATCCAGTCTATCTTCTCTCCATTCAGGAGGGCTTCCCGGGAAGGGAGTTCCAGTGATTCGAATAAAGGGAGTGTCTGCTCGATGTTGAGAGTACCCTCATCAACTGGAGCGGCGGGCGTTGGCTGGTTGTTATTCTCTGGCTGTGCCTGAAGAGTCTGGCCTGCAGGGTATCCAGAGAGAACTGCCAGCAGAATGAACGGGCGCAGTATTGGAAAATCCATACTCGATTTACTCCTGACCCGAGTTCCCTGTTAACTGAATGCGGTCGATCACGATCAGAGTTCCGGCTTCCGTCCCCAGTACAATCGAACTGGCTGTGTTGACAGGAGAGCATGATATGGGAGCAGGCAGACTGACACGCTGCATCAGTTTTCCGTTGTCTGGATTGACAAGGGAGAGGGAACCATCATCACTTCCCAGCAGGATCCGTTGGGAGATTTCATCCCGGAGGCAGTGTTCCAACTGGCCAGTTTGTTGCGGAAGTTGCCAGACTGGCTGATCCAGCTGATCTGTCTGAAAGGCAGAGATCTGACCATCCTCCATTTGCAGAATCAACTGCTTGTCCAGGAGAAACGGCCCTGCCTTGACCGCCTGTGGAAGCATGACAGTCTGCTGCAATGAGAGAGTCGTGGGATCGATGACCAGCAGGGAATGATCCTGGGTGACTGCCACAACACCCTTTTCTGTTTTGATCAGTGACCCAATTGCCGGTGAATCGAATTCAAACTCATTTCCCACTGCCAGGTGCGGCTCGGGATCGGCATGCACAAACAGGCTGATGATTTTCTGATGCCGATCCAGGCACAGCAGTTCCGTTTCTGAGATCGCCAGCAGTTGTTGGATCTGGATTCTGTTCTCGCCATCTGCTGCAGAGGGAAACTGCCACAGTTGAACGGGCTCAGAGCCATCCTTAGGTTCCGACAGATGCACACCGGAAGGGCCAACCCAGGCCAGCAGATTACCAGCCAGAACGGGAGAAATCAGGCTGGTTTCGGAAAGTTGCCCTCCACCAGTTCGTTGTCCCTGGGCGTTGATGGACCGCAATTCCTGTCCGAGGACAAGAATACTGGTGTCACCTGCAGGGAGCTGAACCAGTGAGACCAGTCCTGCTTCACGCTGCCTTTGAGCGGCCGGGAAGAACGACTCGGACGAAGTTAAGCTGCCTGGACTCATGAGAGATGAGTGATACAGGTTCCCTGCACGATCAATGACGCGAAGCTTGCCGGTCTGTTGGTCTGTCAGACGCACATCCAGCACATCCGTTCCCGCGGTCAGTCGCCAGTAGGAATCACTTTCCGAGTGATTGTAGTGGTAAAGATCCGTTCCCTTTTCGTGGGAGCGACTCCCCGCGACATACACATCAGTGGACTTGATCTGCAGGGACTGGCTGGCCCGGCCCAGTTCGATTGATTTTTTGAGTTGCTCAAAGGAACTGGTTAATAACGTCAGTTCGCGGAGGTTTTCCCCGGCAACCAGGAGTCGGTCCCCTTCAATCGGCTGAACGAAAAGGCGAATATCTCCTGAAAATGGAATGTTGGCATTCGTGATTCTGGTCAGCAGTGGATCTTCTGGCCGGTTCGAAAGCTGCCACGTAGCGATTCGGGGACCATTCATTTCCAGAAACAGACGATCGCCCCAGATTAACGGGTGCCCTAGCGCGATACCGGGGAGTCTTTCTGTTTGTCGAATACTGAAGTCGAGTTCCTTTTCAACCAGCGTGCCGACAACAATTTTACCGCTGCGAACCTGGTCGTTCTGGACAATCAGGAGTTCATCCTCAATCACGACCGGTCGGGACTGGATGGAATTGGGGCTTTGACCAAGGTAGCGAACTTCTTCACAGGACCAGTTCTGCCGGTCGATCAGGTAGATCACATCCTGCCGGGCCACTGCGCAGAGGGTGCGGGAGTCGAGTGGAGTGATGGGCGCTGTAATTGTCTGGGGAAATTCGACGGCCGCCACCAGTTTCCCGGACATGGCTTCGATGGCCAGCAATTTGTGGTCATCAGTGACCAGCATAATCAGGTTGCCGATGACGGAAGGCTCAGAGATAATCGGAGAGGTCAACTGCAGCGACCAGGCGAGTTGTCCGTCTTTCTGCTGGGCAATTCCCAGACCAGTTCCATTCGCCAGGGGAATGATCCAGGAAGCATGCGTCAATGTGATGGGGATCGGCTCAAATGCTCTGCGAGAACCCGTTGCAATAGCCCAACCAAACTGACCTGTCATTCTGTCAAATGCGATCAGCTGGTTTTCGCTCAACAGCCAGATGAACTCGCCGCTCTCTGGAATTCCGGGGCGCAGCCGTTCCAGTTCGATCAGCTGCGTGCTGGAAAATCTGGTTGAGGGTTTCTGTTCAACAACCAGTTCGGTAATTCGTTCCGGAGTCATCTCCAGAGTTTTGACCATTGCTTTTTCCGCCTGCAGCGCCTGCTGGATTCTTGACTGGAATGCTTCCTGGTCGGCGAAGTGTGGATAACGGTCAATGGCTTGACGAATGACAGCCAGTGCCTGATCAATTCTTTTGGCCTTCAGAGCGGCATCACAGTCGGCCTGAGCCTGCTGGGAAACTGAATACTCCAGCAGATCTGCCTGGGCCTGACGACGAGCGGAGGTGATTTCCCGATTCTGGCTTTCATCTGAACCATCGCTGGCTTCAAACCGTTTGAACAGGTCGCGGCTGCGGTCGCCCAGCTGAATCAGTTCCGGGTTATGTTGACGACTGGCCAGCTGATAGCAGGAGACTGCGATCCTGGTAGCGTATCGGGCCAGCAATGGGAACCAGTCGCGATAATCTTCATCGGAACGATGTCGCTCAATGAACTGGTCAATGGCATCCAGGCCATCCGCATACGTGTTTCCCGGGGCGGCCAGCTTTCGATCGATGTTGGTCAGATCGCGTTCGACGCGGGCAACCGGGGCCAGTTTGTGGGTGGGGTATGTGCTGATGAACTCATCATACTTCGTGACGGCCAGG
>JAGQQT010000252.1 GCA_020426065.1 Planctomycetaceae bacterium
ATCGGTTGGGTTTTCATCTCTTCGGGAAGTTGGCGTACCTTTTCCGGAAAATCCCGGAAGTGATCGACGCCAATCGGCAACGCTCCCTGAAACGTTCCCAGTTCCACTTCGTAATCATTGCGGGTATCGAGCAGGATGAGGGGACGACCTTCATCCAGCCAGGCTTTCAGTTCTCTGGCGGGCAGTTTGGGAGATGTCCGGCGGGCCGGATCAATTCCCGGAACTCCAAAGGCGATGATCTCCTTCTTGATTTTGATCAGCAGGCGGCTGAATGGCTGCGAATGACTGTAGCTTTCCTTCGTTTCCAGTTTCGCCAGCAGGGGATCGGACCGCAGTTCGGCCAGAAAGGAATCAATCGATTCCCGCAGACCCGCCATGAACAGATTGATCCCTTCCGGAGTCAGAAGAATGGTTCCCTTCAGTTGCAGGCTCTTGCAGAGATTTCGCAACTGTTCGCGCCGTTCCGGCAGACGATCGAGGGAAACAAACAGGTAAGCGGCAATATTGACGAACGGCAGGTCCGTCTCTGATTCCGTGATGGAAGAATTGTGTTCGGAAGTTGTGGACATGAAAACTCGTGCACTCAGCGGAAAAGAAATCCCAGGGTCAAAATGAATCATCAGCGCCGGATCAGCCGGGAATGATCAGCGAAAGTATAACGAATTCGCGGGGAGAATGGCACGGTTTGAGCCGAATGCCCTTCCTCCGAGACCACTCAATTTCCGCAGATTTCCTCAATCGCCTCACAGACAGCCGCTGTCAGCTGACGGATCAGGTTCAGCGGCATCGCAATGGCAGGCATCAGGACAATCACATTGCCCAGCGGGCGGATAATGAATCCCCGTTTGCGGCAGGCCAGTGTGACTTCATGGCCGATTCGTCTGCTGGTTGGGTAGGGGGTTTTCTGCTCTCGATCCAGAACCAGTTCGATTCCGGTCATCACCCCTTTCTGGCGGATTTCTCCCACATGCGCATGTGCACGTAAAGTGCTGAAGTCCGAGTGGATCTGTTCTTCAATCTGGCGGGCATTTTCGACGGAGTTGTTCTTGTGAATCAGCTCCAGATTTGCCAGAGCGGCCGCACATCCCAGGGCATTCCCAGTATAGGTGTGCCCGTGATAGAACGTTTTTCCCTCGGCAGGGGCTCCCAGAAATGCGTTGTGAATTTCGGAAGTTGCCAGCGTCGCGGCCAGCGGCAGATAACCTCCCGTTATTCCTTTTGCCAGGCAAAGCAGATCCGGCAGAACGTGTTCCTGCTCGCAGGCGAACAGGGTCCCGGTTTTTCCAAATCCCACTGCCACTTCGTCGGCAATCAGGGGAATATTGTACTGAGCGGTCACATTCCGGACGTGCTGCAGGTATCCGGGTGCATGCACCAGAATTCCGGCCGCTCCTTGAACGATCGGTTCGATCACAAATGCGGCGATCCGTTCATGATGCTCGGCAAACGTGCGGTCCACGGTGTCAAAACATGCCTGCAGCCAGCTTTCGCGGTCGTAGCCTGCAGGCACTCGATAAGCAACCGGGCAGGGGACACTGATGGTGTCAAACAGCAGGTCGGAGAATGGTTTGTGAAAACTCTCGACGCGTCCGACAGAAATAGAGCCAAAAGTATCCCCGTGATACGCTTCGGCCATCCGCACGAACTTTGTTCTTGGTGGAGCGTGCGGAGAGGTCTGGGCATGGTACTGAATCACCATTTTCAGAGCCGCTTCGACTGCCGTCGCTCCTGCATCGGAATAAAACACGTGGTTCAATCCAGCAGGAGTGATGGAAACCAGTTCTCTGGCCAGTTCAATGGCAGTGGGGGTGGACATCCCCAGCAGAGTGGTATGCCCGACTTTCTGAAGCTGAAGGGAGATCGCCTGATCAATCTCTGGAACCTGGTAGCCATGGACATTGCACCAGAGAGCAGAAATACCGTCCAGATAGCGATTTCCCTCCGTATCAAAAACGTGAAAGCCTTCAGCGGAGGAGATGATTGGTGCCTGTTCATCCCGATAAGCTGACATCGGAGTGAACGGATGCCAGACATGCTGATTGTCCCAGTCTCGCAGTTGGTCACTCATGAGTTTGCACCCCGGGAGTTTTTTCCATGCCGCACTGGGCAATCACCACAACAGCTTTCACCGCTTCACGCCAGTTGATTTTGGATGCCCCCACAACCCGATCCACGAACGTAAACGGGATCTCGACAAAACGGGCTCCGACATTCGCACATCGATACAGAAGTTCTTCCTGCACCGCATACCCATCCGCTCGAAAGTCGGCAAAGTTGATTCGCTTAAGGATCTCGCAACGGTAGGCTCGAAAACTTCCGCTGCAATCCCGGATGTTCAATTTCATCCAGAAGCGTGCCCAGGTGTTAATAGCCTTGCTCATCAGATGACGTTTGACCGGCCAGCCTTCGATGCGTCCTTCCTTTACATAGCGGGAGCAGATGGCCACATCAGCCCGATCCTGCTCCAGTTGTTCGAGCAGGCGGGGAATCTGATGTGGATCATGGCTGAAATCGGCATCAAGATTGACGAGGATGTCAAAGTCGGCTTCCAGAACCCGTTGAAAAGCAAACAGGGTGGCGGTGCCCAATCCCCGCTCATTGAGACGTCGAAATGCCAGGACATGGGAATCACGGGCAGCCCACTCTTCAGCCAGATCACTGGTGCCGTCCGGGGAATTGTCATCAACCACAACCAGTGTGGCCTGCGGCACGATTTGCCGCAGTTTGGTCATCAGCTTTTCCAGATTTTCATGCTCATTGTACGTGCAGATTGTGATCGCCACCCGCGAGGTCTGGAGCGGGGGCTCGTTCAGGCTGGAGGTGACGGAAGAGTTTGTCGTCAAGCTGGTTTTCCTTCACGCGTGGGATGTTCCACTACTGTCTGACCTCACAAGGTTCTTTCACACCAATTGAAGTTTGTTCATGGGAATTCGATTTGAGGGAACAACAGGCATCTGTGACTGCCGGACTGGCGAATGATTTGGCTCCGCAGTCCAGTTGACAAGGCTCAGGGACAGATTTTCAGGAAAACCGGTTGAAATCACCGGGGAGGATTGCGGTCAGGTCAAGTTTTCCTGCAGAATGCGGTATGGATACAAGTGAATTGACAGCCAAGCGGGGGATCATTGGTTTCCTGTCTCTGCTCTGTTTTACCGCATTCGGCCTGATGCTCCTTTACGATTCCTCAAAAATCGCGGTGCTGGGGGCTTTTATGCGAGTGGGCATCATGCTGGGCGCGTTCTGGCTGGCGATTCCCTTGCTGGTGCGATATCCGCGGATGCTGAAATATCTACCCTGGTATGTCCTGGGTGGGGCACTTCTGATTGTGGTATTTATCAAGCAGATCTGGATGCTCATTCCCCTGTTCATCGCTCTGGCATTGCTGAGCATGTTTGCAGGGCCTCGCACTCGCCATTGAAGACTCTCCAACGTAACACGAATTATTGAGCGGTATGATGGATCAATTGAATAATCCCAATGACGCCGAAAAACGCCAGAGTACCACCTCCCGCCTCTACGAGAGCATGATTCAACTGATCGAAAGCGGGGAGTGGGAGGTCGGCAAAGCAATTCCTTCCGAAAGAAATCTGATGACTCAATTTGGAGTCAGCAGAATTGCCGTTCGGGAAGCGCTATCGATGCTGAGAGCATTGGGGGCTCTCGAAATCTCGCATGGGAAAAGTACAACCGTACGCAAAATCAGCTCCGGTACGCTGGCGAAACTTTTTCCACTCATGTTGTCGATGGAAGGCGAACAGTCACTCACGCACGTGTTTGAGGTGCGTCGAGGTCTGGAACTGCAGACGGCCCGCCTGGCCGCATTGAAACGAACCGCGAACGATCTCAATACCCTGACCGAACTTGCTCAGCGGTTTGATTCCTATAACACCGATACACCGGAATCCATTGAGTCCGATCATCAGTTTCATGTGCATATCGCTAAAGCAACGGGGAATCCACTGTTGTTCGTGTTGCTGAATGTGCTTGGCTCTTACGTCAAGTATGCCCAGCGTGAGAGCGGCAAGCATGATCCCGAACAGCATCATCGGGCCTCGGAAGCTCATCATGAAATCCTGCAGGCGATTACTGATCGGAATCCAGATCTGGCTCAGAAAAAAATGGAGCAGCATCTGCTGAATGCTCATCACATCAGTCAGATGTTTTAGTATCTGACGAAGTTGATTCCGGAGGGATCTTCAGTTTTTCGCCACGTCCGGCCGCCCAGGACTGCAGATTGGCCAGCCGCTGAAGTCCTTTGGTGAAATAGATCGGATCGAGTGAGCGGATCTGCTCCTGAAATCGCCCCTGGATTTCCAGCTCTGCTGCTTCCGGATCGACCGGGACAGTGACCAGCTTCTCCTGCTGCAATAACTTCCAGGTTTCCAGGGCAATCAACTGATGCCCCTCAATGGTGGGGTGGACATGGTCCAGAAACCAGTTTTCTCCTGCAATCCCGCCGACGGACTGTTCTGCAAACAGCTGCTCCACATCGAGCAGTGGAACCTGATGTTCGTCAGCCAGATCGAGCAGATCCTGCTGCATACGGCTCAAAATTCTTAGCGGACACAGATCCCGATCGCACGCCTCACGAAAATGGATTTTGGCCAGTTCCCAGTCTCGTTCCACATCGGCATAAGTAGCCAGCAGAAAATGCAGATCCGCCGAATCAGGATCCCGTTGCAGGGCCTGCAGCAGGGAGGCCAAACGCATCTCGGGAGAAGTCGCGGATTGATTGACCAGCTGTTCCACTTCAGCCAGCTGAGAGTCTGTCAAACCGGTGGTTGGTTCGGATTTGAAGGGGGGAGTGTTACGAAGGTCGCGCCCCGGATTGAACAGCACGAGTGGGACACTCTGATCCTCGCAGAGCTGGATCATCTTTGCGACATTCTGTTGAAAATCGGTGCAGATTGCTTCCCGCCAGGAGTCATTTCGCTGGTAGTATTCGAGCCCTTTCTGGTAATCGAGTACGGCATCAACTTCAGTGGGCAGGATGAGCGGCGCGGATTGGATGGCAGGTGCTTCATGAAACTGGTTCATCAGAAAACATAAGCCATGTGATCTGGTCAGCAGCAATGCCAGCGGTCCCTGTGCTTCTCGGATCGGCTTGAGATGTCCGTAAGTCCTTTCTTCGAGAAACTCGTTATGTCCGGTGTACAGCAGAATCAGATCCGGCTCGTAATGCAGGATTTCTTCCAGCACAACCAGCAGACGGTAACTGGCATAAGATACTCCACCACAGTTGATGATCTGCCAGTCAGCATCGGGTTCAGAAACCTGGAGGGCAATTTCCAGCCAGGTACTCATGGATGTTTCAGGACCATAAGGACGTCCATGTACTGTTGAGCCTCCCAGAAAAAAGGCCCGTTTTGTGCCGAGCGGTTTTTTGATCGGAAAGCTCTGGCGGGGAAAATACACAAGCCGGTGGGGCACGGTCTGACAGTTTTCGTTTGCAGTATCAGGTTGAAAGAGCGGTTCAATAGAAACGAACGCAACCTGGGGTAATGTCCTGGTATGTGGTTGCCGCCAGCCGGAAATTCTGACCAGACCTTCCAGCATCAGAAAGGGAGTCAGCCCCAGCAGTATGGCCATGCTTCGGAATGCCCACATCTTTCGACGTGTGACAGCAGGGGGAGCAGTCTGATTCATGAAATGCACCAGAAATACGGCCCGCACATTCTCTGAAAACCGGCACTCAGTAGCAGGATGGGAGTCAATGAATCTTCTCAGGTCTGGGGGATGGATCGTTTCCGATAACGCCCTCGATAAATGGGCCAGCCTGCCAGCCGTTTCTTTCTTTCGAAACTTGTGTGGTAATCCATGTGATGCTGGGCCTCCCGCTCCGAAGGAGGATCCAGTTCTTCAAACCCGCCATGTTCCACGATGTGGCCCGTCATCATGGTCCAGTAGTCAAACACGTCCGTCCAGCAGTGCAGCAGTCCCCCCTCTTTGAGAGCGGAGTAAACCTGCTGAGTGAACTCGGGAGTAAACAGTCTGCGTTTGTGATGTTTGGCCTTCCACCAGGGATCGGGAAAATAGACATGGATGGCCGAGACCGATCCAGGTTCCACGAATTCAGTGAATGCCTTTTTCGCATCACAACCAATGACACGAGCGTTGGGGCGTTCCTGTTTTTTAAGACGACGGGCTCCCCTGCGACCTTCTTTGTAATCGATTTCCATCCCGAGATAATTGATCTCGGGATGATTCTCGCTCGCAGTGAACAGAAACAGACCCCGACC
>JAGQQT010000253.1 GCA_020426065.1 Planctomycetaceae bacterium
AGCCAATCCGAACCCAGACAATGCAGCGAAAAAACCGATAAAATCGTCATTTCTTATCCATTTTATCGTGCTTCCACCGGGCCAGTCTTCAGTTTGATCCGACGATCATGCCTGACAAATGGCAATTTCACACACTGCCAGCTTGAATCCTTCAAACCCGAAGCCTTCTACGGCATTTGACTGCAGTGCACAGCAGGTCAGGAAGGACCCAGGTTTCCTCTCGACATGTCTTATCAACTCTCCAGGGGAGAGGGGCAGAGTGGGGGGAGCAATCAATCTATTCCACTATCCCTCATCCTGACCTTCTCTTCACAGCTCAATCGACATTGCATCCGCGCGATCAAGGTGGGGAGAAGGGACTTTTGTCGGCCACAGACAGGAATGTTGAATCAGCATCGGATCAGCCCTCTGCCGCGCACCCCACTCACTCGATGATTTTCAGGGACTTGATTCGTCCGTTGGTTTTGAGGTCGGTTGTGTATTCCAGTTCGACTTCAACTTGGACTTCGGGGTGGCCCGCGATTTCGACTTTGGGCGGGGAGGAATAACCATAACCGCCGTCGACAAGTGTGATGCCGGTCACTTTGCCTTCCGAGATGGTTGCGGTGGCCACGGCTGGTTTGTGTTTCCAGAGTTCTCCGGAGCCGGGCCGATAGCGGTAAAAATTGGACACCTCATCCAGTCGTTCGTTTGTCACGCCGAGCGGGCCAAGCTTATCCATCAGAACTTCCTTGTTCGCACTGACGCGTGATGGTGACGGCGGACCATTCTTTGACGGATTCACGCCGCTGAACACATCTCGAAAAACCTCAGGCGTTACGCCCAGAGCATTACCAATCAGCTGAACCGGCCGCCCGTGGTCGACCGGATCGGTCTCGTACCCGCCATCAAAAACGACTTGACCAGGCGTGGACCCCGACGTGCCAACTCCTCCACTCTCACCGCCGGAACAGCCAGGCAAGATTGAGAACAGGACAAGCATCAGAATTGGTCGGGAGTATGGCATCACAAGTTCCGTTCGACTGGGAAATTCAACCGGTGCTGGTCTATTCAAACAGAGAGCGTTTGTGTGAACACAGATCAGAAATGACCGCATTTGCCTGATCTTCCATCGCGAAGTATTCATCGTCTAGCATTGCAAGAGTTTTTTGCCACCCAGAGGGGATGCTCTTAAAGTAATCATCTGTGATGCGACGTTTTAGCTTTGAACGATTCTTCTGGTGATAGTAATAAATAACTTCCCGGAGCAGTGATGCAACTCGATGATTATCGGCTGCTTCAGCAGCCTCGACGGCGTCAGGAATCATTGTCCACGTTGAGTTGCCATGCAATTGAGAAATGCCGCCATTCCATATGTCTGCATTAACGTAGTGAAAGGCAAAACACAGCGTATAACCACGAGGAAGACTGGCGAGGGCGTTAAGAGCGTTCTTGTAGGAACTGAATGGTTCAGTTACTTCCTCGATTCTTGCAAAAACTGCTTCCGCAAAAAGTTCATCCGGAGACTTCTGAGAATCACGCTGGCACGGGGCACACATTCCGTTGCGACGTTCCGCAGTTCGTTTGAGGATTTCACGGCCGCACGTCGAGCAGGTTGTCTTTTCTTCTGTCATGGTTTCTGCTGCGGCAAGTTAAGGAATTGGTAACCAGAAGTCGCTATTGTGCAACGGGAATTGGACTCTGGCGTAACAGAACTGTTTAATATTAATCGGGCCATAAAGAGCGTTAAGAATATGTCTTACGATCGCGAAGTCAACGCTCGGCTCAACTCTGGATAGTCTGGCCTCCCTTCAGATTCATCGGGCTATTCCCCAGTTTGGACTTCAATGCGTCAATCCGGCGATATTACTGACAAAACGAAGTTGACCAGTTCCGAGCATTCGAAGAAGGCGGGGGTTGCTTTGTGGCCTTCTCCCGGAATCAGTTTGACTTCGATCCTGCCAGACTCTTTTTCATAACGCTCTTTCAGCAACGCACTGTTTTCATTGTAGGGGACCGAGAGATCGGAATCGCCGTGAACGATGAAGACAGGCACCTTGTGCTCAATCATTCCTGACAATCTGTTGATCGGGTTGAGTTCGTCGAGCCGGGAGACAAACTCATCCCGGGTCAGCTTGAAGTCGGCGAGAGTGGCCGCTTCCGAACGCTGCAACGGCCAGCTGGACAGGTTCAGAACGGGATAGATTCCCACGAAAGCCCCCACATTCTGGGGGTGGTCCACCGCCCAGGAAAGCAGCATCATTCCCCCTCGACTCTGCCCCAGCAGAATCGGTTTCGCCGAATAGCCACGCTCGACCATCACCTCGTAGAATTTGTGGAACTTCGCTGTACTCTCCGGGGATCCCCGCACCTCACCGAGATCGTAGCCCGCGATGCTGAGACCCGCTGCGAAAAAGGCGTCCCGATAGTAAGTTCGCCCGTAAAGCGAAATCCCCCCCTTGAGGGTGGGAGCATACCAGACCCAGGGTTTCCCTTTTGCCGGCATAGTGGCTTCATAGACCACCGCAATCTGCCCGTTGACATCAAATCGCTCCACTTTTGGCAACGTCTGCCGGTCAGCAATAACAGGTGCAGCCAGCAGAACAATCCAGCAAAGAGTGAAACAGGTTTTCATTTTGATTCGAACCTTTGCATTTGGAGTATGGCTGATCCACTGATCGGTTAGTTGTTGTATGGTGCGTCTGTGAGTTTACGGAGTACAACCCCAGATATTCTCTCGATCCTTCAAGGATGCCAGAATTTATCACGCCAAGCCGCCAAGTCGCAAAGGTTTTTGTGGAAGTTCTCAACTCATTTCTTTGCGTCTTGGCGGCTTCCGTTCACCGCTTTGTTTGGTGACATTTGCGGTGCTTCGGTCAGTAGTGGAATATATCAGACTCGCTAATGGCAATATGGCAAACAGGACAATCGGATACCATAACGTCACCGTCAAAGTCCAGAGAGTGGAATCAGACCATTGGAAGTACCGATAGTAAATGCCCCATGAATCGCCAAATGATTGTTCGTGAATGAGTGGGGGATAGACGTTCCCATCCTGATCGGTCAGTCCGATGATGCTGCCGCGATATGGGCCGTATGCAGGGTCATTAAAGAAGACGAGCCGTGAATCAGGCCCATTCGACCAGACACCGACATGAAAGTCATCACTCAGTGAGAAATGATAATCCAATGGGCTGATGATGTAGCCAGCGAGAAACATCAGGACCGAGATTGCGAGCAATACCGTAGAAATTATGGTCGCAATCTTAAATACTCGATGTGCCACAGAATGTTTTTCTATTTGTTATCCTGGTTGAGGAAACGGCCTGTCTTCAGTCGGCATTCGGCATTCGGCAAATGTTGAATTGGGAAAGCACTGGCAGAGCCAGTGGCACACTGCTGAATCTTTGAGAGTGATTCGTAATTACCCCTCATTCTCACCTTCGTTCCATTTTACTCCTGCGGAGTGTTGGGGGTGGAGCGTCGTTGGAGGATGTAGAGGACGGTGCGGGCGCGGAGGTTGGCCCACCAGGCGCGGGAGACGCTTTTTTCACCGATGATCGGGAGTTCCTTCACGATTTCGAAGTCTCGTTCTTTTTCCAGCTCGCGGAAGTCCTGCATCGACATCAGGTGCAGGTTGGGGGTGTTGTGCCATTCGTAAGGGAGTTCTTCGGTAATGGGAGCCCGGCCAAAGACCAGGACCTGCAGGCGGATTTTCCAGTAGGCAAAGTTGGGGACCACCACCAGGACCCGGTTGGCGATCCGCAGGATGTGTTCCAGGATTTCAACGGGGTAGCGCAGCTGCTGGAGTGTCTGGCTGACCACGGCAAAATCAAAACTGTTTTCGGGAAGGTATTGCAGACCTTCATCCAGGTCGCCCCGAATGACCGGCAGTCCCCGACGCATCGCGGCCAGGAATTCTTCCTCGTCCAGTTCAACACCCTGCACCGAGCAGTGCATTTCATCGCGCAGCAGTTGCAGCAGGCGACCATCTCCACAGCCCAGGTCAATTACGCGGCTGCCGGGAGGGATTTCCCGACGGATGATTTCATCGGTAACCGCTGCGGCCGGATCCTTCATGCAATAACGCTTCGGCCGAATCCGGCGGAGCTGCTCCGGAAGGTGTTTGGGGTTCAACGGTGACAATCGTGTTTTCAATGCCATGGGGAGTGAGCTTTATCTTCCATCCAGAGAATTCAGTTTCCGGAAGCGATCGGGCGTGGGGTCCATAATCGTTTCGGGAGTTTGTTGAGGAAAACTTCCTCTTTATACTCAGGTGCTGCTGTCTGGGCAAACTGCACAATCACAACGCCCGTTGAAGGAGAGATATACAGTTTCTGTTTCCCTTTTCCGGCCGCCATCACCATATCATCCGGCCCCACTCCGGTCCGGTTCAACCAGAAGGTGATGCCATAGCCGGGCTGGGCTTTGCTCCCCTGGAAACATTCTTCCAGCAGTTTCTGATCGAGGAGCGGTTTGCCTTCGTGAACTCCCCGATTGCAGATCAGCAGTCCATATTTGGCCCACTCGCGAGCGGTGAGAAAGATTCCCGAAGGCATGTGTGGCTGGCCATCCGGTCCTTTTCGCCAGAGGGCAACTTTCATTCCGATGGGATCGAACACCCTGCGAGTGAGATAGCCATCAACGTTTTCATCTTGAGGAGCGAGTTTGCGACGCATCAGTTCGCCGAACACCTGGTAGGGGATTGGTCCGTACTGAAATTTGGTGCCAGGAGGCTCCAGAGCATTCGCCTTGATGGCAATGGCATAGATGGGAACGCGGCCGGTTGGTCCCGGATCGATGCCGCTAGTCAGGCTGAGCAGATCCCGGATGGTTACTTCCGAAATATGCGTGCGTGTTTTCCATTCGGTGATCGTGTCTGAAACTTTCTCATCGAGGGTAAGCAGTCCATCCTGCTGGGCGACGTTGAGCAATGCGGCACTGAAACTCTTGGTTCCACTGGCCAGCACGTGCGGCTGAGTGGACTCGTGCCCGTTCAGATATTCCTCGTAGATGAGGAAATCGTTTTTGTAAACCAGCAGTGCGTGTCCATTGGCCTTTCGCAGATACTCGGTAGCCGGTTCCATGGCGATCCGGATTCTCTGCTCGCGGTCTTCTATCGTCTGCTCCTGGGCGGTGCAATCGAACGTGCTGATCAGTAAACAGAGCAGCGGGAGAATGAGGCGCAGACATAAAGAACTATTCATTGGCAGTCCTCGAATTCAGGAAGATAGCCGAAGACTCGAACAGCCGTTCGCGTCGAGCGGCGGAGGAATCCTGCTGATCATACTGTTCTGCCAGCTGGCGGAGTTCATCGTAAGTTGCCTGGCAGTAGATGCAGCCGACGGTCTTGAGGTGGAACTGCATGTAATCGGCATATTGGGATTCGATGGCCTGCATGACGTATAGCCCCCAGTCGGAACGGCTGGGGCAGCTGAGCTGTTCATGCCGCCAGATTTCGGAGATGGTCATCGTCCCCTGGTCGTGATTGTGGAGCAGTTCCTGCAGTCGCAGCCGCAGCGGTTCCTCTTCGCGCAAGCGTTGTTCGATGGATGCGCTGAGAGAGGCTTCGAGAGCCTCCTGGGCATAGGCGATCAAATCTTCATCGGAGACGTGATTCATTGGCCATGTGCCTGAGATAGTGGTATGATCTGCCCGGCTCCAACATCATGACCCGACCGCATTGTATCGTTCAGTGAAACAGACCCGGATCGTTATCTTATGACAGAATTCCGGTTACGGCATTTTCGAAATCCTGATCCCCCGGAATTGGTCAGGCTGTGGAATTCAGCATATCAATCTCGTGGAGTGGCTGCTCCCCTCACGTGCGATATTTTTGACATGACGGTCTTGTCGGCGGTCTATTTTGATCCCCGGGGCCTGATTGTGGCGGAAACTGACAGTGGATTGATTGGATTTGTCCATGTCGGCTTTTGTGTGAACGCGGATCTGACCGCTCTGGATCATTCGCAGGCAGTCATTTGTGCGATTGTGGTCGCTCCCGAGTTTCGTCAGCAGGGAGTGGGGACTGCGCTGCTGGAAGCGGCTGCGGAATATGCCCTGGGAGCGGGAGCGAGCATGCTGTATGCGGGGCCTTCACCACTGAGAGATCCGTTCTACACGGGAATTTACGGAGGGAGTCGCTGTTCCGGTTTTCTGGCCAGTCAGCCGGAATTGGGAGCATTGCTGGAAAAGGGCGGTTTCGAACCGTTTGAGCGACATGGAGATCGGAAGAGCGTC
>JAGQQT010000254.1 GCA_020426065.1 Planctomycetaceae bacterium
CTCACTTCGAGTGACTTTGCGACTCGAAACACCGGGAACGGGTATTCGTAGTGATTGGCCGGAAGGTCAGCCCGGAAGTGGTCAATCGGCAGGTTTAAGGTTGGCGGATAAGGGCCATTTCGCAGGATGTGGTTACCAGTTTCGTTCAATGTAGTGGTCCAGCATTCACCTCCCCATTCCGGTTTGACCCCAGATGTCGCTTGATGAACAAAGAAAGCATGAAGTTCAATTTCGGTTGGAAGGCGAACGTGTGCCCAGTCGGAAAAAGCTTCTGCGTCGTTAAACGTCACTCCGAATACAGGTGTTTTGGGGCTCTTGCCCCAATTGAGTTTCATATGACTTTCGAGATAGCCATTGTATTCGACTTTGTCGCAGTCGGGGGTGTAACCAGAGGCTGACATAAATTCAGTGAATTGCCCCATCGAAACTTGAAACTTAGAAATCGCGAACGGGCCAACAGTATGAGGCGTGCCGTCCATTTCAACGATTGGATCGGTTAAGGCAATCCACTTGAAGTCCAACCCTGATGGTACGCCATCGAATGCGATTCCGATTCGCACCGAGTCGATTTCGGGAAAACTGCGGCCGAGGGCTTTCGTGAGTCGTCGCAATGCAGCCCGCGTGAGATGTTCGCATGCTGCCAACATCTCTGATGCATCGACATTCCAAGAGCGAATATCGCAGTCTGCACGCTGAGCGTCGGAGTTGGTTTGAAACCAGTTTTCGAGGAATTTACCGAGAGCGTTTAGGCGGTCTGCCGTGATCGCCGAAGAGGATTGAAAACGCATCAGCAATGGTTCCCAATCGACAAGGTCTTCCTCGATGATCTTCATGAGATGCGACTTTCATTTGCCCGATAACGATCCAAGCCAGGTGCCATTGCCACGCTTGCGTGGCAATGATTGTGCTGACTCATTTTGTTTGCCCGCACGATCCTCGGGATGATCTTAGAGACATTGCATGCCCACGACGAGCGTGGGCATGGCACCCGGCACTCGTCCAGAAATACCTTGGCGGCTTTGCGTCTTTGCGTGACAATCTTGTTCCCGGCAAGTGATGCCACAATCGATTCCAGTCAATCAGGATGAGTGTATCAAAGCGAAACCCACCTTCGAGTTCAACCAGTATTCACGTGGGTTACAATTCGTTGCATCCACCTGACTCACTGCCGGCGCGGGCGGCTGTTGCCTGCAGCGTCTGGTTCGGCGTTTCCTTTCTATAGCTCAAATTGCATACTTACTCGTCCCTTGCGCAAGTCCTCCAACTGCGCCTTGCGTCGAGTCAGGAAGTCATCATCTGGCGTATGAAATACTGAATACTCTGTAATCGCTCTCTCGGCATAGGGAATGGCCTCTTCATAACGTCCCTGAAAGGCCAATATCATTGCGAGAAGATGGACATATGTAGCCAAGGCTTCGCGATTCTCTGCACCGTGCTCCTCATAATAGACCACCGATCGTCGCGCATAGGTCTCAGCAACTGAATATCGCTCCAATTGCAGGTTCAGCGCCGCGAGGTAATTCAATGCGTCAGCAACTCGCTTCGAGTCTGCTTCAGCCTCTTCGAGTATACTGGCGATCTCCTCGCGAAGAGGCAGCATGCCAGTGAAATCACGTGCAAGCTTCAACTCGCCAGCGCGACGCGTAAGTTCATTGACTCGCTCCCACGGGGTCATGCTCAACTATCCGCCGAAAAGATCCAAGCCAGGTGCCATTGCCACGCTTGCGTGGCAATGATTGTGCGAACTCATTTTGTTGGCCCGCACGATCCTCGGGATCATCTTAGAGACATTGCATGCCCACGACGAGCGTGGGCATGGCACCCAGCCTGTCCATTCGCGTTTGAAGTCATCTGCGTTCATAAGTATCAGCTTTGTTGCATAATGACTAAGATCAGCGAACCGCCGTCAGTAACCATCGATTTCACATCACTCGCAGTGGGCGGCTTCGCGTGCATCGTTTTGTTATCCGCCAATTCAGGACTCCGTAAGACAATTCAAGCGAATGTCTCGGAGATAGTCTGGAGGATCAATATCCGGATCGTCTAAGACACCATGATCGGACAATATTCCGTCGTTTACAAGTTTGTCGATGTAGGTATCCGTCAGATCGTCAAGGTCATTGATCTCGACAAGCGGCAGGTCTGGAAAAGGTGAAGGGCCAATGTCAGGTACAAAAGCAATTCGATCTCCGGGGTGGTCAAACACGTACGCGATCGTCAGAGCTGAGGTTACTGGATTGGCAATCAGTTCTCGCCGTTTCCATGCCGGCAAACGACAAAATGATACTTTGTTGCGTCTGTCTGCATTCACCAGTTCGTAACTCACACCCATTGACGATCCTTCAGGTGGATAACATGTATTCGACCAGCGAAGTGCGGTAAAACTTTACCACACTTCAGCGGTGTAGTATGGACTTGTGAAATTTGATTTGTCAAATTGTGAAACGAGTTGCTATGGCATCCGGCTATTAAAATCCCACACACAATCCCCTCACCCTGGCTCTCTCCCCAATGGGGCGAGGGGACTTGAGTCGAGAGGCAATCCCCGGATCCTGTTTCCGTCAACTCAGCGGATGATCTGTACGCGGCCATTGTTCAACCTGAGTTGACCTTGGGCGTACAGTCGGACGGCTTCAGGGTAGGCTTCGCATTCTTGCTCAAAGACGCGGGCGGCGATCTCGTGAGGTGTATCCTCGAACGCAATCTCGACCGCTCGCTGCAGAATGATCGGGCCGTGATCATATTGATTGTCGGCAAAGTGGACCGTGCAGCCGGAGACCTTGGCTCCCCGGTCATACACCGCCTGATGCACCCGGCCTCCATAGAATTTCCGGCCACAGAATGCTGGAATCAATGACGGATGAATATTCAGGACGCGGTATTCAAAGTCCTGCGGAATTTCGATCAGGCAGAGAAACCCGCCCATCAGCACCAGGTCCACATCGTGCTGGCGGCAGATGGCAAAAATATCATTGCTGAACTGGTGCACGGAATCATATTCATCACGCTCCACCACCACGAGCGGCAACTGGTAGGTCTCCGCCTTCTGGTTACCCACGCACTCAGAACTGGACGAGATCACGACCCCAATCCGGGCATCGAGTTCATGAGCGGCAATCTTCCGCATGAAGTTATCGAGCGTGGTGCCGCCTCCGGAGATCAGAACTGCCAGCCGAATCGGCCGTCCCAAGGGAGCTTCGGGAAGTGTATTCATGAGGATGTCGATCTTGAGTGAACGTGTTGAAAGAATCGAATAACAAACAGACATTTTGTGTGCCACTGGCTTGGCCAGTGCTGGAGATGAAGAGGAAGAACACTGGCATAGCCAGTGCCACCCGGCTGGTCAAGAAAGTAGAACTGGTCTCTGTGGTGAAAATCAATTCAGGATGTTCATGGTACCTGATGCCACTAACCTTTGTCCCGCGACTTTTCGGGTTCCTGGAGTTGTTCCATGACCTGTGCCGGATCCTTCAGCTCCCCATTCAGGGAACGTCGTTCCTGCTCCCGCTGATTCATCCAGTTTTCGTGGAAGATGGAGGCGATAATCAAGCTGACGAACAGCATGGCTGCCGTGCCAAGAATCAGCAGACCCCAGCCCACTCCTCCGGATTCCCGTTTGGCAGCGGGGGTCCATTGAATCGAACTGGCCATGAGCAGCGGAGCAAACCGACCGGTATCGCGCGCTTCGTAGGTATAGAGCCGATAAACGTAGCCGGTCACCGAGACCTGATCGGTGGTTTGTTCTCCCACGGGGAACCCTGGCGGCAGTTTTGTCGACATGACGACCGTCGGGTTGGTTTGCGAATCATCGGTGAAGAGCCAAAGTTCGCACAACTGCTCCACTCCGTCTTCATTCTTTCCGGCTTTGCTCACCACCGCCCGCTGGACATGACCACGCATCGTCACCGGACGCCCCTGGTAGTCTTCCGGATGCTGATACAGATCGACAAAAACCGGGAAGTCTTTCAGAGGTCGATTCTTCGATTTTGATTTCTCGTGGCGTTCTTTCAGAAATCGATCTGCCGCCTTCTGGATCTCGACGGGATCTGCATCCCGGACAAATGCCAGCAGCCGATAATACAACTCCCCTTCCTCCGGCTGAATTCCGGGACGAGCCGTTTTGAGGGGGATTTCGGTCAGCCAGGGTTGAATGGAATCATAGGTGACCCGGGCGGGCGGATCGGGAGGCATCGGGCTGGCTGCTCCAAACGGAGAAGTCAATTGCGACAAACCAGTGGCGGGCAGCGTCAGGCCGAACATCAGCCAGCAGGCGATCAGGCAGAACCTTTTTCCCCAACCATTCGACGATAATCGTCCTGGATGAGAATTCGGGCGCTCGATTCGCCGTTGTTTCAGAGGGATGAACATGTAAAACCCCGCTCCCGGTTTTCGGAAAAGCGCCCTGAGTGAAGACGAACTCCTCACACCGCAAGAAAACCCGCATCCGGTTCCCTCATTCACAATGTAACGGGGGGCGAAGCGACTGCCAATCGAAACTGTCACACCTGCCCATTCTGCGGAAAATGCCAAACTTTCAATTCCGGGCCAGCCAGGGCAGTCCGGTTTATGGCCTCCCGAAACCCAACCGGTTATCCTGAACTGGCCCCATTTCGCCAGCAGGGAGTTGAACATCATGCGTCTGTTACTGTGTGCGTTGTCTTTGTGTCTGCTTCAGGCAGTTCCTCTTTCTGCCGAATCCATCCCCCTGAAACTCCGTTATCAGGAGCCGGTGCAGGAGGGAGTTCAGAATTATCATCGGCTGGAGCGTGACGAGTCCTGGGAAGCGAATCAGACCGCCATCATCCTCTGCGATGTCTGGGATTCTCATACCTGTGCGAATGCCGTGCTGCGGCTGGAAGAGTTTGTTCCCCGGCTGAATGAAACCGTCAGCAGGTTGCGGAAGCAGGGAGCCGTTGTCATTCATGCTCCCAGCGGATGCATGGACCATTACAGCTCGCATCCCGCACGCAAGCGAGCGGAAAGCTGCCCCGTTGCCGCTCAGCTCCCTGCGGAAATTGGCAAGTGGTGCTATCAGATTCCCTCCGAAGAGCAGGGGACCTATCCGATTGATCAGACCGATGGCGGGAATGACGATACCGCTGAGCAGAAAGAGAAATGGCTGCAGCATTTGCAGGCAGAAGGCCGCAATCCGAAAAGTCCCTGGCAGAAGCAGCACACCGGAATCCGGATTGATGACGCGCAGGACTATATCTCGGATCGGGGTGAGGAAGTCTGGAATATTCTGGAGCAGCATCAGATCCGCAATGTGATTCTGGCGGGAGTGCACACCAACATGTGTGTGCTGGGAAGACCATTCGGCCTGCGTCAGCTGGCTCGCAATGGCAAAAACGTGGTCCTGATGCGAGACCTCACCGATACCATGTACAACCCGGCCAGCTCACCATTTGTGAGCCACTACACGGGAACCGACCTGATCGTTTCGCATATTGAACGGCACGTCTGCCCCACCATTTCCAGCGATCAGATTCTGGGAGGCAAGCCGTTCCGGTTCCAGAATGATCACCGGCGCGATCTGCTGATCGTGATTGCCGAAGATGAATACAAAACCGAACAGTCCCTGCCCGTGTTTGCCCTCGAAAAACTCGGGCACGATTATCGGGTCAGCATTGTGTATGGAACAGAATCTGACCGGAACCTCATTCCCGGCATCGAACAGATTCGAGATGCGGACGTCGCGCTGATTTCGGTGCGGCGACGCGTTCTCCCCCCCGCTCAAATGCAGGCCGTGCGGGATTACGTCTCCGCCGGACGCCCGCTCATTGGCATCCGCACCGCCAGCCATGCCTTTTCTCTCCGGGCAGGAACCGAACTCCCGGAAGGTTATGCCGACTGGACTTCTTTTGATCAGGATGTGTTCGGTGGAAATTACCACGGCCATCACGGCAACAAACTGAAGTCGACCGTTCGCTACGCTCAGAATCTCCAGCACCCGATTCTCAAAGGACTCGATACCAGCACAACGTTCCCGCAGGGCTGGTCACTCTATGAAGTCTCCCCGCTCTTGGACGGAACCACGCCACTCCTGTTTGCCGCCATTGAAGGCCTCCCCGAAGAACCAGTGGCCTGGACCTTCCAGCGAAAAGACGGCGGCCGCTCCTTCTATACCTCCCTGGGCAACGTCGACGACTTCCAACTCCCCGAACTCCCCACC
>JAGQQT010000255.1 GCA_020426065.1 Planctomycetaceae bacterium
TGCAATCACCGCGATCATCGTGCGGATATTGACCCGACATACCAGCAAGATCTACGGTCGACACCGCATGATTGTCGTGGGCATGCTGGGGCATATTGTGGGGTATGCGGCACTCTGTTTTGTCACGGCGGAATGGCACTTTCTGTTCCCGGCGATCTGCAGCGGCTACGCTCATGCCCTGCTCTTTCCCTGCGTTGTTTCACTGGGAACGGCCCGATTCCCCCAGCAATATCGTGGAACTGGAACCACTCTCGTTCTCTGCTTTTTCGACCTGGGTGGCGTGGTGACGGCTCCTGTGCTGGGAGCAGTCATCGACCATATTGGTTTTCATGCCATGTTCATGTCGACATCCGTCGCTTGCGTCGTTTTGACAATCCTTTATGCCTACGTCGTTCGTGCCGAGGTGGATCCAGAAATGCTGGGAGTAGACAAGCCTGCTGATCCATCCCGTGAAGAAAAAACCGGTATGAATCTGGCAGATAACAGGCCGGAAGAACTGGTTGCTCCGGCCCGTCCATGCGAGAGTGGTTGTGCCAGCTGAGAGTGCTGGAAATCTGCCTGGAGATAGAGGACAATCCTGATCACGATAACCGTTGAATCATTCACCCTGTTGATGTTGGGAGTGCCCCTTGGACTTTCTCTATTTTCTGCTGATTGGTCTTGTTGCGGGCTGGCTGACAGGTCAGATCATGAAAGGAGGCAGTTTTGGACTGGTCACCAATCTGGTCGTGGGAGTGATCGGTGCCATTCTCGGCGGCTTTGTTTTCAGTCTGCTGGGACTGGCCGCAACGGGAATGATGGGCAAGCTGGTGACGGCTACGGTAGGGGCGGTCCTGCTCGTTGTGATTCTGCGCAAGTTTGGTCGCAATATCGATTAGGGTTCTGCCCGACCTGTGCCAGGCCCCTGTGAATCCCTGCAGGACTGGTGCGGTTTTGCTGCAGGCAGCCTCCAGTTATATTTCAGGGCCAGCATGCGGAATCCAACAATAAACACCAGCGCGCTGGGCAAAGCATAGACCAGTTCCACGTTGAGTGCACGCAGCAGAAACAGCAGCCAGCAGCCTGTGAATGAACAGGTTGCGTAGAGAGGCGCATTGCGGAAAAGGCTCGGCACACGATTGCAGACGATGTCCGCCATCACGCCACCAAAAGTTCCAGTAACCACTCCCAGAATGGCGGCAATGAACAATGTCGTTCCAAAGTCCAGTGCTGCCAATGCTCCTGCCAGACTGAACAGTCCCAGACCCAATGCATCGGGAATGGATAACAGATGCTCAACGCGATCGGGCAGTTGCGGCAAAATTGAGGTGATCAGTGCCAGAACGAAGACGATGACCGCGTAATGGCTGTTCTCAATCCAGAACAACGGATGCCTGTCCAGAAACAGATCCCGCAGTGTTCCCCCTCCAAAGGCCACCAGAAAGGCGAGGCTGAACACTCCGACAAAATCCATTTCATGCCTGCGTGCCAGCAGCACTCCATACAGGGCACCGGAAATCACCGCTGCAAATTCAATGAGGGTGTACATGGGCAGGATTGTGAAATGCTGCTTCAACAGTGCAAAAGGTAGATATAAAACAGACCGAGCAGGCGGAATTCGCCTGCTCTGGTACGACTCAGAACTGTCAGTTCAGGTTCACAGTGAGTCGTAAGGCATTTCAAAGAACTGATCGAGTGTTTTTCGGGAAGGATCACCAGACTTGAGTCCTTCACGAAACCAGTGCACACGCTGAGCGGAGGTTCCGTGGGTAAACTGCTCAGGCACAACCACCCCCCGCGATTTCTTCTGCAGCATGTCATCGCCAATCTGGCGGGCGGCATTGAGCCCTTCCTCGATATCACCCCGTTCGAGCACATCGTACGCCTGCTGGGCATGATAGGCCCAGACTCCCGCCAGGTAATCAGCCTGCAATTCGAGTCGGACTGACATCTGGTTGGCCTCTTCTTCAGAGCTGGTTTGACGGGCCCGATGGACCAGATCGGAATAACCAAGCTGATTCTGCACATGATGGCCGACTTCGTGGGCGATCACGTAGGCCTGTGCAAAGTCTCCCGGAGAATTCAGCTGGGTACGCAACTGATCGTAAAATGAAAGGTCGATATAAACTTTGGCATCGGCCGGGCAGTAAAACGGCCCCATCGCAGCTGCCCCGTGTCCACAGGCGGTGGATGTTGAGCCGCGAAAGATCTCGAGGTCCGGAGCGGCGTAGCTTTTGCCGTAATCAGTAAACAGGTCCTGCCAGACATCTTCTGTGAGAGCGAGCACTTTTTTGACAAAGACCACCTGTTCATCCTGAGCAGCCTGCTCAGCGGGATCCAGTGGCTGAGCTGGTGCCCCCTGTTTGACGTTGGCCTGGTTCTGGACAACAAACTTGAGTACGTCTCCCAGATTGCCCCCGGACAACAGGATCAGCCCGATCATCAGGATCAGCCCCAGCCCGCCTCCGGCTGCCACTTTTCGTGGTCCCATCGCCCGACGATCCTGAACGTTGTCACTTTCCCGCACGTGTCCCAGCTTCATACGACTCTCACTGTCTTTCAAGGATTCTCTGAACCCAAAAATTTGTCATGGCCTATCGATACGATAATCCGGCCTGGAGCACCCGACAATTCTGTTTTTTGCCGCTTTGCCGATTTTCTTGAGGGTTGATCCAGACATCCCCTCAGCAGCTGGACATTAGAGGGAAACATCATCCGGCAAGCGGGTTCCCTCAATGTTTTTCAGCCCCCAGAGTGCCAGGGATTTCAGAATGGGTTTCAGGGTTTTCCCTTTACTGGTCAGGCGATACGCCTCTTTGCCGCTGTAAACCGGAGAGGGAAACCGCTCGATCAGTTCCGATTCCTGCAGTCGGGTGAGTCGATTCGAAAGGATATTGGTCGCGATCCGCTCCGGAGACTGCTGCAGTTCGCTGAAATGCTGTTTCCCCAGAGCCAGATCCCGGATGACCAGCAGGGTCCACTTGTCTCCAATGATGTCGAGGACGGAAGCAATCGGGCAGGTGGAATGGAGATGATGAGGCATGATATTTTTCTCGAAATTTCGGATTGCATTTTGCAAGCCAGTATCTAAACTTACGCAAGTTGCATTTTGCAAGTTTGTGTTTTGCATCCAGAAAGGAAACCTATGTCAAACTATACCACGTATGAAGCAGGAACATGGAGTGATCTCGGACAACACTGTTTCCGGCATCCCCCGCTCGAAGCTCCCGGGAAATGTTTTCTGAGTGAACGGGTCGACTCCAGCGGTTGTGAAATCTCGCTCAATCGGTTCGAGCCGGGAAAAGGCTATCCATTCCTGCACCGGCATCAACAGCAGGAAGAGATCTATATTGTGGTGAGCGGAAGCGGGGAAATGCTGGTCGATGAGTCCATCATTCCCCTGCAGGAGGGGTCCGTTGTGAGAATTGCCCCTGCCGGAGTCCGCTCCTTGCGTGCCTCTGCAGATGGGCCGATCTGCTTTCTGTGCATCCAGGCCACGGAAGGGACGTTAACCTCCCGCACCATTGGAGATGGCTCGATTGTCCCCGGACCAGTCAACTGGCAGAACTGAATGATCCGAGTGGATATGAAGGGAGAGTGTGAAAAAAACGTTGCAGATGTACTCCCTCCCCGGTTCTGCCGCCCCTCCACATGGGCGGGTGGACGACGTTTATCAGAAGTCGAACAGCAACTCCAGCAGTTCCCCGTGGCCGAACAGTTCGTAGGCAACGGGGGACATCTGCTGCTCCGGACTGACAGAAAGTTCAAAACCAGTTTGAAAGTTCTGGTTGTTGTCCGGGGTGGCGTTTCCTTCAGTACTCTGCCCCCAGCGGGAAGTATTCACTTCGGGTGCCGTGCTCTGGGTTAACTTGCTGACAGCTGGTGGCAGAACAAGATTCTCTGTCGGAGGATCTCCCAGGCCATAGTTCCCACCGTTGACGTATAACCAGGTGACATCGCTGGACCATTGCTTGATGACGCGACTGTTGAATGCTGCGCCGGTCGATTCCGCAGCATACCACTGGCCGTTATTGGCACGTCCCAGGATGTCGCTCCGGCCATCGCGATTCGTGCTTCCCACATGAATATCGCTAACCCCATTGGAGGCAAAGGACCAGTTCCCCCAGAACCGCATCGTAAAGAGATTGATTCCCGCAATCCCTACCCACCATTTTGTCTTGTTCAGTAACGTGGCGATATCATCTCGCCCGTCTCCATCAAAATCTCCCACGACCAGTTTGTCCAACGAATCCGCTACCGTCAGTCCCGTGAAACGAATGCTGGCAAAGCCATCTCCCGGGCCTAGCGATTTGGCCACAAAGATACTTCGGTCACGAGTTGTGCCGAACACCGCGACCACATCATCCCGACCGTCCCCGTTGAAATCCCCCACGCTCAGTCCATTGATCCCACTATTGATGCTCCAGCGATGGGAATTCAGATACTGGAAACTGGAGTTGGATGTTTTCACCATCCACACAACTCCGGAAGTCGCAATCACAACCAGGTCATCCCCGTTCACGCCATCAAAGTTCCCTACCAGCACATCAAAGATCCCATCGTAGTTGCCGTAGTCTCCCCAGACACGATTTTCAAAGCTGCTGCCATTCGAAATCGCCACCCACCAGCGTCCCTGCGTTCCATTTTTGAACAGACCAATGATGTCGTCCTTCCCATCTCCATTGAAATCACCCACATGAACTTCCTTGATCTCGGGATGTGTCCAGGAGGTCCATGTCGTAAAGGTCAGATTGCCCGAGGTGGTTCCCAGTGCAACCCGCCATTCGCCGTTGTTGAGCCACGCCGCCTGATCTGCCAGTCCATCGCCGTTGAAGTCTCCCTGCAACACCTGCTGGAAGACACTGGCTGGACCTGATGCGGCATTTAGGGTGACGTAGTTTCCGTCAGACTGAGGCCGAGTAAGCCACCAGTTCCGGTTGGCAAATCCGATCACTCCGGTCAGTGGGTTAATCCAGCCTTCCATCGGGCCGATATCCACCCGTGTATTAATGATGCGGGAAAAGCCGGTTCCCCGCTGATCGGTTGTGAGAGGAATGGAGTTCTGATCAACTGCCAGAGCGTTATTCCCACGGTTCAGGGCGGGGGAATCCGGCACCAGGGCATGTGTGGGAGTTGAGCCTCCGGTGTCTTTCAGCACCGGCTCCAAAACAGTCAACCAGTCAACACCAACCTGGTTCACATTTACTCCGTTGGTCAGTCCCCCTGAGGAAGCCGCATCGCCTATGATGTTGTTTTTCCCTGTAACCGTGCCGTTGATATCAATTAAGACTCCCGCCGTATTTCCTGCGATGATGCTGTTATTGATGACCACAGTTCCGCCGGACGCATTGATTCCACCGGCAGTTACACTCGCATTGTTGAATCCAATCAGGCTGTTGGTGATATTCGCGACCCCAACTCCTCCAAAATTGAACGTGGTCTTCATGCCACCACCCGCGTTGGCAGTGTTTCCTGAAAGCGTGCTGTTGATCACATTGAGAGTTCCGTTTGACCAGATCCCTCCGCCATCTCCCTGGGCAGTATTGTGATCAACTGTGGAATTCAAAAGATGGAGCGTGCCGACATTCCAGATTCCACCTCCTCCGTCAGATGAAATTGTTGTTGAACTGTTTCCTGAAATCCGCAGCCCGCTGAGAGTCGTGGTGCCAAAATTGCGAACAGCCGGACCGCGATCTTCATGAGCTTCAGTGAGAGTCAGATCTTTGATTTCGACCTGCTGGGAAGAGCCGATCTGAAAGAGGTGGTACAAACCATTTCCGCCCAGTCCCAGTAATTTCGCACCCGGGCCGTGAATGTTGATCGGAGATGTCAGTTCAGGGAGATCCGAATCGATTTCGATCAGACGGGCCACCAGGGAATTTCCGGAAGCACCGAGACCGGACTGGAACGTAATCGTGTTGAGATCGGGATTGGCATTGGCGGCATTGATTGCCTCACGGAGCGAAGTTCCGGTTCCAAATCGACTGTCGTAGGTTCCGTTGTCTTCATCCACTGCCGTGGTCACGACAATGTTTGTCGGGACCATTTCATTGCCGACAAAGTCAAAGGTATGGGTGTGCACAGGCAGGTTGGATTCGGTCAGTGTGATGGAATTCTGGCCATACTTACTCCCTTGAGTGACAGGGCTCAGGTTTGTGCCGTTGCCCGAACCAACC
>JAGQQT010000256.1 GCA_020426065.1 Planctomycetaceae bacterium
TATTTCAAGATTCTCTCCAGAAAACAGAACTGGTCCGAAACGAAAAAACCCGGACCTCGCAGAGGAAGTCCGGGTTGATTCTGTTCTGGTTACCTGCTGAATTTACAGGATGCTCCGGATCTTGGCGAGGAACTCCGCATTGCTGGGGAACATCGCCAGTCGGCGAGTCAGTTCTTCCATCGCTTCCACCGGACTCATGGATATCAATGCCCGACGCAGTGCGGTCACACCTTCCATGACTGATGGTTCCAGAATTTTTTCCTCACGACGCGTTCCCGATCGGGAGATATCAATCGCGGGCCAGATGCGACGATCAGCCAACTCGCGGCTGAGCACCAGTTCCATGTTTCCGGTTCCCTTGAATTCCTGGAAGATCACGTCGTCCATCCGGCTTCCGGTATCGATCAGTGCGGTGCCGACAACCGTCAGCGAACCCCCTTCATCAAACCGGCGGGCGGTCCCGAACATTTTCTTAGGAATATCCATCGCCTTGACGTCCAGTCCCCCTGTCATAGTCCGACCGGTATTCCCAACCCATTTGTTAAAGGCGCGGGCGGTTCGGGTAATACTGTCCAGCAGAATGAAACAGTCTTTGCCGGATTCCGCCAGACGTTTGCCACGCTCAATGATCAGCTGGCTGGTCCGCACATGGCTTTCCACATCCCGGTCCATCGAAGAAGCAATCACTTCCCCGTTCACCAGACGCCGCATTTCGGTCACTTCTTCCGGACGCTCATCGATCAGCAGCACGATCAGATGGATCTCGGGACGATTCTGGCTGACAGATTCGTCAATGTCCTGCAAGAGCATCGTTTTACCGGTCCGTGGCGGAGCAACAATCAACGCCCGTTGACCTTTACCAATGGGAGTCAGCAGATCCATGACCCGCATGGTCACAATATTAGGCTTGGTTTCCAGTTTGATCTGTTCAAACGGATTAATTGCTGTGAGATTATCGAAGTGCTTGATTTTGGCGTAGTCTTCAGGAGTCCGGCCATCAATCGAGATAATTTCATGGAGGCGTGGCCCCTGTCCTCGCGAACCAGGACCGACGTTCCCGCGAATCAGAATCCCTTCCCGCAGACCGTATTTTTCAACCGTGGTGCTGGAAACAAAGGCGTCGGAATCCTGTGAAGCGTAGTTCACGGTCGCATCCCGCATGAAACCGTATCCCTTGGGATGCAGTTCCAGCACACCTTCGATTTCCCCTTCAATTTCGTGAATCGGCTGACCAGTCGAAGCCACGGAAGACTTGTTACCTGTCCGTCCACCTCCCTGCTGGCGATTCCGCCCACCTCCCCGACGGCCCCGATTTCCATCTCCCTGATTGCGGGAATTTCGTGAACCACCCTGATGGGAACCTTCCTCTCGTGGTCCTCGACGACGACGGCGGCGGCGGCCACCTCGTCCGCGAGACCCGTCGCCACCATCCCCAGGACCACCGTCCGATTGCTGGGAGGGAGCTTCTGAACTTCCGGATTCCATCAGCCCCACACCAAAATCGTCGTCAGACGAACTCTGTGGGGCAGGAGCCGGTTCAGCAGCCGGCTTGGATCTCTTTTTCTTTTCTTCAACTGGTGCTTCGACGGCTTCGGCATCCTTCTTACGGCGCCGGGGTGTTGAAGATGAAGATGACGATGTTCCAGTGGAACGCTTGGAAGTGCTTGAACTCTTTGTGGGCATAAATCTTTCCTGTGATGCCTGAAAAGAAAGTCATTCCGGGACAACCTGACCGGCGAGCGTAGCCGTGGTCATACTGTACCTGTGGAGTCGATCCGCAGCACGAATCGAGATTCCTCATCAACATCAACGTTCTGAAGATGAGGAGATCGCCCAGAACCTCTGGAGTACAAAGGCCTGAACTGTTCAGGATCTGGTCCCGCTTTCACAACTTGGAAATCAACTTAAGAAACCCTGCAATACACGGTCGGGTTCTTCTCGCATTTTCAGTGCTGGTGCTGTTTCAGTCAGACATGCTGTTCAGACTGCACACAACGGCACATAGAATAAGTGCGAGGTGTTGAATTGTGAAAACCGGGAAGCCATGCATCCCGCAATCTTTTTGATGACCAGTCCTCTGACTGGCCCTTCATGAAACTTGTCACTGAAAACTACGGCCCAAAAACAAGGAACGATCATCATCTGACCGTTGATTCCTCCGTCCAGGTCGACATGACGGACATGCTTTTCCCTCCAGAATCGAGACCGACTACTCTGAAACCTTCAGCAGTAACCAGAAATCCTCATGTCTGGGGAGACCGTCGGTGAACATCCTTTTTCACAAATTTTTCCAGCGCTGATACACAAGAGCGATCTCAGTTTCCAACCGCTCAATGTTTGAGAGATGATCCGCGAGAGATGCCTCGAAGCATTCTGAGGCTATCAGGGAAGAACCTCTCACAATATTCGTCTTGAGTGCCGAAACTCCTGTTCGACGAGAACACTAATACCCTTCTTTGTGTTGACTTGCAAGTTGCTGGACCTAATCCGGCTGCTCGCCAACCCGGCTTTTCTGGAAAACCATTCCAGAAATAATGCCTTTGAAGGGAGACTACACATCAGTCAGCAGACCTAAACGCTGCTGAATTCACAGAATCACACCAGGCAGTGTGAAAAGATCTCATGATTTCAAAATTGAAGTTGTCAAACTTCTGAAACAAGTATCTCCTACACTTCAGCGCGTGTCAATGCATCTTATCTGAAGTTTTTCTGAATTACCTATCCCCAAATACCGCACAGATTGCCTGACCGTAAGGTCTTATCGAATGAGAGAGGCCTCAATATCCCGTGGGATCAGCACATGCTGTGTCTGGACATATCGTTCCGGATCCAGTTCAAACAGTTTCCGGTTGGCATCAGAACTGAACAGGAACAGCTGATCGTCGTAGTAGGCGGCAAACTCAGTGGATCCGGGAATAGCCCGGTCGGTTTCCCAGATAATCACCGGGTCACAACCCAATAGTCGTGGAGCGTATTCGTGAGGATTCTTTTCAAACTGTTCTCGCATCGTTGATGTGGCGAAGTAGTAGGTCTGCTGTTTGTAAACCGATTCCCAACGCTCATCCCCTTTCACCCAGCGACGTCCGTTTTTCAGGCTGACCGGGCAATAACCATCCATCGCCAGAAAAATCGATTCCGGTTTTGGTGCAGGCTGGCTTTGTGGCTGCGATGCCTCTGGAACTGGCTGCTGCTGGGTTGATGTCCGGATTGGAACATCTGACTCAAAAGAGCCTTCCTCGCCCAGACGAATTTTCCACATCGAAACCGGAGAAGGATCTTTGCCTTCAGCCCGGCGTTGCTGCACAATCGACTGCGACTGCTGATAACGAGTAGCCACATCGGTCCCTGCCCGCACAAATTCCGGATAGGAGGCCATCCCCTGGAATTTTGCCAGCACGCGGCCGTTGGCATCAATGAACACATCGGTAGGGTAACTCTCGATCCCATATTTCTGGGCCAGATCAACCGCATGCTCTGCATTAACCTTGAGCAGCAGGATACGACCGCCCAGATCTGTCTCCAGCTGGGGAGCAGAAAAGACCGTCTGATCCATCCGCCGGCAGGGACCACACCAGTCCGTATAAAAATGCAGGAGAATGGGCAGGTTCTGTTCCCGGGCGGTCTTCATCGCACTTGTCAAATCTTTCTGCTTCAACGGAACCGATTCCGCCCGAACAGACTGACCCGACTCAACCAGCAGGCAAATCATGGCCATGGTTGCGATAATGCGTAACTGACATGCGTGCAAAAACATACCTACTTCCCTATTGCGAGAATGCGTCTTTCTGGATATCGGCTGCACTCTTTCACAGCGAAAGCGAGCCTTTTGGAGGGACAGAATTCTTCAAAGAAAGCGATCTGATTTCAGGATTGTGACGAATTCTCGACCAACGATTCCTCATAATCGTCACAGCTTTCCAGCGGTATTTGACTCGCGGTTCTGTCCATTCCCTCTTGGTTTCCTGGATCCGGATGCAATCCGATTCGTCATTCACCAGAAAAAAAGTGGGAAACCGAACGGATTGCCTACAATCCATAAATAGATTCCTAGGTCCAGCTGACCCATTCATTTCGTATTACCTCCAAACTTGATCCGTCCGGAGAAAGGACTCCCTTGAAAATCGCTATTGTCGGCTCTGGGATCTCCGGCCTGACAGCTGCCAGTCTTCTGGCACCGCATCATAAAATCACAGTCTTTGAAGCCAATGACTACCCGGGAGGGCATACCAACACCGTTACGGTGGAGGATGACGGGATAGCCATCGGGATCGATACCGGCTTCATCGTTTTTAATGAGGTCACCTATCCGAACTTCTGTGGTCTGTTGCGCGAACTGAACGTTGCGTCAAAACCAACCCGGATGGGATTCAGCGTGTCCTGCCGACAAACCGGTTTTGAGTACAACGGAGAGACGGCGTGGGGTTTACTGTCTGACCCCATGAACCTGTTCAAACCCCGGTTCTATCAGATGCTGCGTGATATCCAGCGGTTCTACCAGAGCGCCAGCCAATACCTGAAAACAGAACCCCGTGAGCAACTCACGGTCAGTGAATTTGCCAGCAGGGAGGGCTACTCCGAAGCCTTCATCCGGTACCATCTGCTCCCGATGGGTGCGGCAATCTGGTCCTGTAACCTGGAAACCTTTGGAGAGTTCCCTTTTGAATTTGTCGCTCAGTTTTATGCCAACCATGGTTTGATTCAGCTGTCAGGTCGTCCGGTCTGGCGAGTGATTGAAGGGGGTTCCAGCCAATACATCAAAGCTCTCACTGCAGGCTTTTCGGACAGAATCCGACTGAACACTCCCGTTCAAAGCATCGAACGTCAGGAAGATGGACAGGTTCGAATCCTTTCCTCCTGCGGAGCTGAACTGTATGACCATGTAATTGTGGCCTGCCACAGTGATACAGCCCTGAAACTGGTCATACAACATGACTCCACTGAAGTGGAAATCCTGTCTGCCTTTCCCTACCAGGATAATCTCGCTGTGCTGCATACTGACATTTCGGTGCTGCCAAGATATAAACGCTCCTGGTCGAGCTGGAATTACCTGCTTGATGAAGAGCGGGAGACTCTTCCCACGTTGACTTACCAGATGAATATCCTGCAGGATATTCGCTCTCGAACCCAGTATTGTGTCACCCTGAATGCTGGTGATCTGATTCACCCCGAGAAAATCCTTGGTCAATACCGCTACTCACATCCCATTTTCCGACATGACCGCAAGCTAATGCAGAGTCGGCATCCTGAAATGATCAATCGAAACGGCATCAGTTATTGCGGAGCTTACTGGAGAAATGGTTTTCATGAAGATGGGGTCGTGAGTGCACTGGCCGCCTGTGCTCACCTGGCACCCGCGCCCGCCTGGAGCACCTCCGGTTCGGCTTCCTGAACGGCATTGATTCGTGACCAATAACAGCAGATGATTTCATTCATGGAACAATCCGCCTCACAGACAAGCTGGCTCTATTCTGGAATCGTCAACCACGCAAGGTTTCGGCCGATCCCGCATCGGTTCCGTTACCGGATGTTCCAGCTTTACCTCAATCTGGATGAGGTTGAATCCCTCCTGGCACACCGCTGGTTCTGGTCATACGAACGCTTCAACCTCGCTTCGTTTTATCGAAAAGACCACATGAGGGATCAGAATGGCTCACTGCAGGACGCCGCCCGCGATCTGGTTCAGGAGCGGTTGGGCTTCCGACCAGAAGGTCCTGTCTGCCTGCTGACTCATTTGCGATATGGCGGATTTTTCATGAATCCGGTCGCCTTTTATTACTGTCATCATGCTGATGGAACCATCGCCGCCCTGATCGCAGAGGTCAACAACACTCCCTGGAATGAACAGCATTGTTACGTGTTACCATGGAATCCGGAAAAAGCTGGCTGTCAGACCTGGGAATGCGACAAGGTATTTCATGTTTCCCCTTTCATGAATCTGGAGATGCGCTACCACTGGGAAGTCTCTCCACCAGATCAAACTCTCATGGTGGGCCTTAAAAACGAAGACCAGAATGGCATCCTGTTTGAAGCCAGATTGCAACTGCAGAGATATCCCATTACCACCCGCTCACTGGCGTGGGCTTTGTGCCGATATCCTTTCATGACCATGCG
>JAGQQT010000257.1 GCA_020426065.1 Planctomycetaceae bacterium
CGTTCTCAGTAATGACCCGTTCTGCTGAGCGGTGAGGATGAGTTCCTGCTTTCTTGAGCTGGCGTCTTCTTTCTGCTGAATGACTTCTGCGATCATTTCCTGTAAAACACCAAGAGTTGCAATCGCATCGGGATAAAGTCCTTTCACACGCTCCAGTGCAGCCGCTTTTGCCTGCAGCCGTGCCAGTTCCGTTTCCAACTGCAACAGCAGTGCATCCAGTTCTGGTGACTGAATCTGCAGGAGTATCTGGCCAGCCTGGAATTTCTGAGCTTCACCTGGCTCAAAATAAGCCATCCCGGAACCCGGTGCGATGAAGGCCTGGCTGACAGACGGTCTTAAAATCGCAGTGGCAGAAATAGAGTGGGGCAGGGGAATGAACATCGCTCCAGCGAGGCCAAGCAGCACCAGACCGGGGAGTAGACGTTTTCGTATTGGATTGCCGGTCCGAAGGGCCATTTCCTGTGCTCCCTCCCGAGCAAGAATCAGCACGATACCCATCCCCATTTGCAGGATCGTCAGGGAGGCTATGATCAGGAACAACAGATCCAGCTGATGCGGGATCAGAAAATGATAGAGTGCGAACAGAATCAGGCTGATGACCAGAACGAGGTAAACAGTAGACATTACTCCATAGGTCAGGAGTGGAATCGAGAGTGGGGATGGAACGCCATCCTTTGCACGTCCAAACAGAGCTCGCCAGAGGAGTTGCCTCACCTGGGTGAATGCCGCCGCTCTCAGGTTGGGAACGCCACTCCAGTCACTGAGAAGATAATAGCCATCATATCTCATGAGCGGATTGCCGTTGAGCAGCAGGGAATTCAGTGAGCCACTCAAGGCGATGAGCAACAGCAGGTCTCGAAGATAACCAGGGGCACAGATTGTCCAGAGCAGAAATGCAACCGCCGCCCCCAGCAGATCAACCAGGATGCCAGCTGCCGTGACATGCATCCGTTGTGATCTTCGCGGAAAGGTCCAGGCATCGGTGACATTACAGTAGAGGCAGGGGAAAAATGCCAGCAGCATCACACCCGCTTCACGGCAGCGGCCACCATAGTGATGGCAGGTCAATCCGTGGCCAATTTCATGCAGCACCTTGAAACCCATCAGCAGCAGTGCCACCTGCCACCAGGTTGCAGGTCCCAGTCGCAGTGGCAATTCCCTGATTTCAGCCTGCAGAACGGGAAGAAATGCAATGACCTGCAGTCCAGCGATCAGCAGGATCAGCATGGTCACCAACTGGATTGGACGTGAGTAGAGCCACTTCAGGTACGGCAGACATTTTTGGAACCTTTCAGCAGGGTTCCAGCATGGAATCCGCATGAATAAGGGATTGAATCTGCCGAGACGGTTGATCCCGCTGGTGAACTGGCCGGCGGACTGCGGGGTACTGATCAGAATCAGGCGATGTCGTATCCAGGTTGCCACCGAACGCTGAAACTCATCCAGAGTTAAAATCTGGTGCGGAAATCTGCGGTGAAATCGCTCCTGAATCACCTTCCAGGGATGTCCTGACTGCAGATCACAAAACAGATGGTACTCCTGCATTCCCAGCCGATAGCAGTTTCCGGAGAGAGGATCTCTGACAACCCAGGCAGCCTGGGATTCGCCTTCCATGGGAAAGACTTCAAGATCGTTGCGGACTCGGTAAGACATGCCGTTATTGACTGGTGAGGATTTTCGATGAACTCCGGTCCGTCATTCTGTTACTGAAAAATCGATCGGACCTTCCTGCCAAGTGTATTCATGATCGACATCAGAAACGAGTAACCGTGCCAAAGAGAAACTGGTCAGTTTACGATAACCCAGATAACTGGAGGTCAGCCGCGGATTAACTTCCAGCAGAACAGGTTGCTGGGGAGCGTCTGCGGGAATCAGGTAATCGATTCCGACCCAGCCACGGAGCCCAGGAAGCAGTTCAAGGATTCTTTCAGCCAGATCCTGCATGGCCTGGCTTGTTTCTCCGGAAAAATCTGGAATCCGACCTCCCTGATAGGTCCCTTCCACAAAATTTTGTCGCCCCGGAGGACAGAAAATGGTCTTTCCCCCAGGTTGTCGGATACAAACCGTGGAGGCAGGTGTGCCAGCCACAAATGGTTGAACAATAAACTCCGTCTCAGTGAGCTGGTCCTTGCTTGAGAACCACTCCCGAAACGCCTGCCGATTCTCAATGACTGTCGTTTCTACAGTTCCTGCTCCCCAGCGTGGTTTGATGATGAGCTTGCGGCAGTCTAAAGATTTCAGGAACTCATCAGTGACACCCGAGTTCTCGATCAGAGTGGTTTCAGGTGTCGGGAAGGCATGCTGATTACAAAACTGGCTGAAGGCGTACTTGTCTGAAGTGAGAGCCGTTGTGGTCAATGTTGAATTGGCGTGGCGGATTTGATTTTGCTCCAGCCACTTGACCCGTCGTTCCAGTTCCCGGCCCAGTTCGGGAGCAATGACCAGAGTGCAGTCAGACTCTCTGGCAAATTGGCAGAAGGAAGTCCACTCCTGGTGGGGATGCCTGATTGAAGTGACCTGAACACCAGCTGGAAGAGGATCAGCAATACGTGAATCCAGAGTGGTGAAGACTTCTAAATCTGGTAACACCTGCAGGTCCGCACAGACAGCAGTCAGCATGGCAAAGCCTTCCCTCAGCAGGGAGGCAGGCAGAGGCTGATCAGAATAAAATCCGCTGCTGATCGCTTCCGAGACGAATATTCGGTTCATGGAGCGGGGAGATCCAGAGAATGGATTCAGTGAACACAAAACCGGATTCTAGTGGTGAGCAGGGAAGCTGCGAAGAGACAGCGCAGAAAAAGACGCCGCCATCGCATTGAGGGGGCAAGCGATGGCGGCGCATTCGACCTTACTACGTGGGTAAGTCAGAGTGATACACGTTTCCTCATTTGGGACAGGATAACGCTATTCCTGTCATCGGCAGGGAATTCAGTGCTGGTCGAACAAATTCTTGCAAGGAACACTCGTAGGACTTCTGAGATTTTTGTCCCATGGACTGATTATTCCGATTATCCCGAGCGCAAATAAAAAGAGGCTGCCAGTTAAAGCAGCCTCCTGTCCTCGATTCTGTGCTTAACCGCTAGGGGTCAATCAACAGAAGTATTCAATTAGCGACGACGGCGTTTTGGACCTTCGTTCACAGGCACATCGCAAGAGATGTCGCACTGATCATTGTCACAATCATCGACTGTGTCATTGAAAGAAGAACCGCGTGTGTAGGCTTTGAGAGCTCGGCCATGGCCATAGCTTTTCTCAGCAGAGAACCCGGTGTACCAGTAAGACTGGTTGACGTTGCCAATGGCATCGCCCACATCATTCAGTTCAGCAACGACAGCGTGCTGAATTGAGCTCAGACCGACAATCAGTCCGATGACCAGAATGGTCGCAATCAGGACCAGTTCTGCCGATACGATGAAACCTGCTTCATCTTGGAAGAATTCCCGCAACATAATTTGACTTCCTTGAAAAGAGCCATGAATCTGGAAACATTTCAGGTGCGGCATCACAAGCCACACCCTGACGGAACGGTTTTTCCGAAAGGCATCCTCAAAATGAATGAGAAATTCTGCTTAGGGATGAACAAGGTGATCTCGCGGATTGGCGTTATCCTAGGAGATTGGCCTCACCTGAACTCAACCCAGCAGGGAACCTGCCGGAAAGGCCTATTTGTGTATAGGATAATGTTCAGATCGTATCGATCAAGTCGAATTTGACGGTTAAATGGATTCATCGGCAGATTTGTCAAGCTGTACAGAATCAGATTTTCCTCAGGTGCGACATTCCTGCTGATTTGTTTTGACAGACAGGACACAACTGTCCAAACTGATTGCAGCGTTGGATTGAAAGCTTCTCATCTCTTCTTGCTGGCATTCGCCGATAGCTGGGAGTCCGACTGATGACGCGTTCTCGAATGTTTGTGGATGATCTCAATCTTCAACAACTTAGTGAGTTGGAGTACATCCTGCTGGGTGATCTCAGAGATGTTCTGGAAGAGGAATCAACAGAACAGAATCGACGCTGGCTGGCCGCAATTGTTGAAGCTCTGATGAATACATTGCCGCGTGAATTTGCATTACGCTCGGCAGGGGGATATCACGAGGAACTGGTCCTCCGATCACCGCGAGCTGATCAGGAAGTACGCTCCCTGGAGCAGGAGCAGGATTCACTGGCTGAGCAACTGTCTGTAATGAACGCTCAACTGCATGACCCTGTTCGGTTTCGCCAGAATGCCGAGAATCTTAAACAGAATCTTGCAGCCTGGTCAGCCCGGCTCAAGCAGCATAACCTGGCTGAAGAGCGACTGGTGCAGGAAGTCTATCTGAGCGATCTGGGGGGCGGGGACTGATGAGTCCTCATCTGAAGATATAAAAAAAGGCTCTCACAGGATTGTGAGAGCCTTGTCTTTTTCAGTCTTATCTGCGGGACGCAGGTTGCAACCGACGGTGGAGTGCGTCGGAAGGCTGAGAATGGCCCTTACTATTGAGCCTGTTCCGGGACAAAAGTAGTGGTGGGTTCTGCTATTTTTCGATAGCCCAGATCCCGAATCACTTCCAGAACCTCGCTCCAGGTCGGAAACTGTCGACCGCTGCGGCGTTTGTAATCATCAATCGCCCGCATGAATTCGACTTCATCGCCTGAATAATCACGTTCACACGTGGTCGGGTCGATTTGACGACGGCGTTCCACCTTGCGTCGATCCCCAGTGGCGGGAATCGAATCTTTATTTTCAACTTTCCGACGATCGCTCAGTCCTCTTCGCGCCGGGGCTCGGCGATCAGCCACCAGCACATCCGTTGGTTCTTCTTTGAGCATCCTCCACCTCTTTGTGGTTCAAGTCGATTTGCTACCTCCTGCGCATTCAGGTGGAATCTCCACACTCAATGCGTCAGCACGCTTAAGTGTCGCACATGTTGGAGGGTTCGGCAAAAAGAGCGAGATGGGGGTTGTGAAAAAAATACACACGCCTGTGTGACTGTGAGAATCGTCACGGTTTTAACGCGCAGGAACCGGTCCGGATTGGATGAGTTGAAGAGGATTGACGCCCTGTTTGGCTTGGCCCTGTTCTGCCAGTCGTACGAGTTGTGCCATCTCCCAGGCTGTCACATAGTGGTAGCGGTAGCGGGAATTCTCAGCATGAAAACGCTGCAGATCACGATGGAAGTTCTGCATGCAGGGGCCCAGCAGCATGTCAATATTCCCCTCTTTGCAGCCGTGCGTGTGCAGTTTGACGAACTTCCAATTTGGTACACCAGCGACGTGTACATTCGCCTTCAACCATAACTGCAGCCGATCCCATGTGGGAGGCCTTGTTCCGTGGAGGTCAGAATTTTCGATGCGGGGGAAGATTCCCATTTTGGGGTGAGACCAGTCTGGTGTGAGCGGTCCCTGGATCATCAACAAGGAATTCTGAGGTGGCTGTTTACCGAGTTCGGCCAGCACACCGGTATCGTGAGATTTGCTCATTCCTGGCTGATCGGTTGCATAATAAATGCTGTTGATCATCCTGGTTTGTGTGGGCGAAGGAGCGGACGGCATCGTGAAATCGGCATAACAGCCGGATTCGAGCAGTATGGGAATTTCCTGATCCACGCCGCAATCCAGTCTCCGTGGATGGGAATTGCAAAGTGACCAGTTCCCGTGAATAAAGCCGTAAACAATTTCACCGCTCACAGGGTCTTTCCTGAGCAGGCCGTGTCGGTGGTACAGGGTGTCTCGAAATGAGCACAGCTTTTCCCGCAAGCCTTCTGCGGTATCGTTGTCATGATGCAGATGGATGTCGACATCGCCGTAACCTTGAGCACATAACTCTGCCAGTGCATCCAGGTATTCGGGCTGATATTCGTCCTGGGGGAAGAAAAACGAATGCTGGGGGACGCGACCACTGCTGTCGTGAAACTGGGAAAACAGTGCGGGGTATTCGCGGCACCAACGCTCGACCAGTTCTATCGCGACTTCTTTGGGAGCGTTGCCGCGTTGTGGCTCATAGTGATCGCAGATCGCGATGAAGATATCTACTGGTTGATCAGAAC
>JAGQQT010000258.1 GCA_020426065.1 Planctomycetaceae bacterium
CGGCTGAATATTCGCTCCGTGCAACCCATTGGGATCTGCACCATACCGGGCTGCACTGGCCGGCAGATTGAGCCGTCGGAAATACTCGTATCCAATCGGGTCGATCACAACCGTATAATTTCCGGGCAGAGTCTGCTGCAGCTCCGCCATGGACGTGACGCCGGAACGGTTCCAGCTGATGGAGTCCGGAGTGAATTCAATGTTCGGCTGATACTTTGCCAGAGGCAGATTGAAATGTTCATACAGGCGTTCCGGGAAGGCCTGCATGTAGTCTTCGCACTGGTAGTTCAGCAGACTGGCGTTGGTAAGCTGGGTCGCCTGAATCGAGCGGAGCATGGAAATCGGGAACAGGGAAGCCACCGACACCAGGCCGATCCCCATCACCATGATGGACATCAGAATTTCCACCAGCGTCGCCGCACGACGAGTCTTCCCTCCGCCAGCAGGTTGCTGAGGAGTTGAAAACGCCGGTTTCAGACGTCCCATGATATTGCGAGCTGTAGTCATTTCGCGACCGCCCCTTCCCTTGCGAACCGGAACAGATCATCCACACCATTTGTGGAATCGCTGTCGGTCAGATCAGCCGGGCTGACAAGTACCACGCCGCTGTTGGTATACAGCGTCACCACGCGATACGAGCCCTTCACCTCCAGCAGTTGAGTGGAATCGAACAGGTTGAGATCCCGATCTGTATCCACCCGCTCTGCCAGCAGGAAAAACAGCACCCCTTCCGCACCTGAAACACCGTTCACGCTGCCGTTGGGGTTAAACATGATATCCAGATTGAGCGTATCGAAGATGCGCCACAGCACTCCGCCATCCGTGACGAGCGTTCCGGTCGGAACATCAAAGTTGGGTTGAGAACCTCCAGACGTTCCATCCCGCAACGCATTGCCGTAACGCAGGCCGCTCGGCGTTTTGATGATTACCCATTGATTGGCTGAGAAAAGCGTGGTTGCAGACCAGCTCTGAATACTCGACCAGGTAGAAGGAATCTTGCTGTACTGCAGATCGATCACGGTGTCTTTGGGCAGATTTTCAATCTCCTCCCCGGCCATCGGGAATGAAATCGTGGTCAGATCCAGTTCATATTCGTAAGGCTGGTAACCCTGACTAAACGTCGTATCGGAAGCATCAAATAATTCATCCACCTCGACAGGAGTTTCGACTGTTTTCATGGTTGTCTGATCAACCTTGATGCTGGCTCCATAAGGATTGCCATTCAGGTCTTCCAGGAACGTGGGCAGAAAATCCTGTGAGCTGATGCGGTAGGTGTAACGGTTATCAATGTTGATCGAGACTCCCGGCCGCAACAGTCCCAGTGAAAGGAGTGTAGACCAGCTGCGGTTATCCAGGTCACGTCCGGCCAGATATTGAATCCCCGGATCATTAGGAGACCGTGTCGCATCGGAATTACCCGGGTTGAGATTCACAAATCTCAGATAACCTTTGGGGACATCCTGCACCCCTTCCACAAAGATAATCCCCGTGGCCAGAGTCGGATTATTTTCATCCAGAATGAACCGCACGCCGACCGGAATATTGCGACGGGACTGCTGGGACAGACCAAAGGCTCGCGACCGGGCTCCTTCAAACTTGGCCTGCATGATTCGCCCGGCCGCTCCAATCCGCTCGCTGCCAATATTGAGCGAGAATGTGCCAATCGTCAGGGCTGTCAGGATGAGGAAAATCGAGACCGCAACCAGAAGTTCAATCAGTGTGAACCCGGTCCGTCTGCTATCCGATTTTGTCAGAATACTGTTCATTAGGGTTGGTCCAACTGCAGGTTTGATAAATCATCCACCAGCACGCTGTCGTAGATCACGGAGAGTTTGGCATCATCACCTGATGCTGCATCAACCGCAGTGCGAATTGACAGAAGTGGATGAGCCAGATGGCCCAGCTGTGTGTAATTGGTTGGCTCTTCCAGCCCCAGAATTCCGTCGGGACCAGCTGAGACAATCAGAAACGTGTAATAAGTATTGGGCGTATGGAGTACGTATTGCAGCGTGGCGTTGGTACTCCCTTCCTGAAAGAATCCGGCAGCGGCAATGGTTGGCGTATAAGTTGCTGTCTGATCGTAAGGATCGCTCTTCGTGGCCAGATCACCATATTTGACATTGCTGAGAATGTCCCAGTATGGGTTCTCATTAGAATTAGAAGTCAAACCGGAGGCAGGTTTCACCAGTCGGGTTGGCCAGCGATAAAACCGGAGTGGATTCCCCCAGGCATCGACAATTTCGAGCAGACCGTCGTTATCCGTATCATCCAGTTCATGCGCGGCAAACTCACCCGCGTCTTCACTGGTCACCCCGTAAACAGCACCCTCGTTGAACAACAGGTAAAACAGTTCGGAACTTTCCGTGTTTTCCTTATGATTTGCCGGATTGAAAACAGTGATGCCTTCAGCCAACTTTTTTGCAACCAACCTTGCGAGAGCGGAATCATCCGAGACGACACTTGAAGAGGGAGCGGGAAACTCTTTGTAATCGATGCGACCGCCAGCATAATTCGCGTTGGAGTCACTATCGTCATCGATATTGGCTCCTGCAGTATTACCTCGCTCCAATGCTCCAGGCACGCCATCTATTCCGACCATATCTTCGAATCGTTGTGGCAGGGATGACTTGTACTTGTATTTGCGGGACATGAAGCTGAAGGCATTATCATTGGCGACAACCAGTTCGTATGTTCCGCTCGGCACGTTCTGCCGCCCGGAGCCGCGCTCGGTCCGCTCCGCCTTGTCAATTTCCACTTCAACCTGCTGAATCATCTTGTGGATTTTCAGCAGGGTGACTTGTGTCCGCTTCTCTTTTGCCCCTTCCAGAATGCCGCGCAGAGTCAAACCAACCAGGGCTGACAGTAGAACAACAATCCCAATAGCCACCAGCAGTTCAACCAGTGAGAAACCGGTTGCCTGATTCCATTTCGTCGGCGAGGGTTGTTGCCTCATGTTGTCCTGCCTGTTCATGCGGAGATTCCTGTTCTTGTGCTGCTGTGTGAATTCCACATTCAGTTCAACGTACCACTGGCAATACTGGAAAGATTGTCTTTGTCCTGTTCACTGATCGTATTTCTGCTGCCGGAAGGATCGTAAATCCCGCCCGTACCGTATTCCGAATCCCGCCCCGGTGAAACAATCTGAAATGAATTCTTCTTGTACGGTTCATTCAGTGCCTGAAGATAGAAGTAGGCAACGGCACCGGAGGCCAACGCACCATCTGCCGCCCGATAACCCCGGCCATCGTATCCACTGAAATAGGCATAAGGACGAAACTGCCCGGAGAGAGGATCCATGTACTCCGCGAATCTGTCATTGTCCGCATCAACAAATCTGTTGATCTGAAATTCGGCGAATGGTCCCACCCGATTTACGCCTGAAGTGGAAAACGGATTCGTCGGATTTTTGGAAAATCCTTTGGGAATATACGTGGGATACTGACTGAGATCCGGCATACCCCCCAGGAAGAACACCAGGCATTCATCACCGGACAATACAATCACATCATTAGTGTCTCCATCCTGATTGATGTCGTGTGCTCCAAAATCAAATTCAGGAAACAGCTCGGTAATGATCTGACGAGACCGTGACAATCGTGTGGGGTCGGTAGTATCCACATTCCAGCCTGGATCCGCTGAGTTGGATTCATACAGGGTGATACTGCTGGGTGGGTAATGCCCATACTCTGACTGAAACGTAGCCAGTGCTGTTTCCAGGGCACGGATATCGCTGGAAACTTTCGCCGTCTCAACCGCCCGTCGAGCAGACTGTATTCCTCCCAGCAAAAGTGCCGCCAGAATTGCGACGATGCCAATGGCGACCAGCAACTCGATCAAGGTAAAACCACTGCGACCGCGATTCTCACTCCGGCCTGTTGAACTGCCTGCAGGCCTGTGTTGCGAATTGAACATTCTTTCTCTCCTGAAATCTGCGGCCAGTGGCAACTGGCGGTGATAACGCGAACTCACGCGATTCATTTTGATCCGTCCGGTCAGGCAGCGGGAAAACCTTCCGGCCTTCCCGCCAGTCTCTCTCCTGCCGGGTGAAGAATTTCGCACCCGGCTGTGGCCCGCCGGTGTCTTTCGACCGTCTCAGGACAGGTCGTTCATCAGCTGAATCAGGGGATAGAACAGGGCGATGACGATGAAACCGACGATCAAACCCAGTACCACCACCATCAGCGGTTCCAGCATGTTAATCAAACCTTCCACGAGGACTTCCACTTCTTCCTCGTACACGTCGGCGACCTTGTACAACATGTTGTCCAACGCCCCGGTTTCTTCTCCCACGTCCACCATGTTGACCACCATGTCATCCACGATGCGGGTTTCCTTCAGCGGAACCGCCATCGATTCCCCTTCCCGGATCGCCGCGTAAATGTGGTCAAACGCCCGGCGGAACACATGGTTCCCGGCCGTATCGCGGGAAATCGAAAGTGCTTCCAGAATCGGCACCCCGGAAGCGATCAACGTTCCGAGTGTCCGGCAGGTTCGAGCGGTGGTGGACTTGGACAGAATCAGCCCCATGATCGGAATCTTGAGGGCCAGCCAGTCCGTCACAAACGCTCCGGTTTTGTTCTTACGAATGATTTTCAAAGACAGCCAGACCGCAATCGGAATCGCGGGGATGAGGAAACAGTAGTTGACCACCATATCGCTGATGTTGATCAGCAGCATCGTGATCGCGGGGAGTTCCACACCGAAACCCAGAAAGATTTCTTTAAACTTGGGAATGATGAAGTACATAATGAAGCCGACGATCCCCGCTGCCACGGTCATAACCGAAGCCGGATAAATCATGGCCCCCTGCACTTTTCGTTTCAGACTCTGAGCCTTTTCCTTGAACTCGGCCAGACGCTGCAGAATGACTTCCAGTGCTCCCCCGGCCTCTCCGGCTTTCACCATGTTGACGTACAGGTTATCGAAGGCCTTGGGCTGCCGGGCCATCGCTTCGGAAAGGGTGTTCCCCGACTCAACGTCTTCAATCACGCCAATCAAGGCATTCTTGAGTGGACCTGGTTTGGACTGACCTTCCAGAATCCTCAGTGAGCGAAGAATCGGCAGACCGGCGTCCTGCAGAGTGGACAACTGCCGGGTGAAGGTACAGAGTTTCTTGGCTTTCACCTTTCCCATCGAGAAAGATTTCTTCTTTCCCTGCTGGTCGGTTTTGGCGGTAACCTTGGTGGCTTCCTTCTTTTTCTTGGAGCTCTTCTCCTTGATCTCGGTCACGAAGAAGCCTTTCTCCCGGATCTTCTGCTGAGCTTCCTGTTCGGAATTGGCCTCGATGGTCTCCTTCACTTCCAACCCGGTGTTGTCCATCGATTTGACGAGATATGTTGGCATCGTCCTGTTCTCCGTTCGAGCGTTATTTTCCTGGCGAGGAGTCTACTCCTGCGCCGACTGGGGAAATCTTCAGGATGTCCTTGTGACGGGAAACAGGTCGGTCAACACTGGCTGATCCAGACTCCACTTCCAGTTCATCACTTCATCTTCCCGGAAATCGGGAGTTTATTCGATATCTTCCATCACGGTTTCCCGCACCACCTCATCGATCGTGCTGACCCCGTCAAAAATCAGCTTCAGTCCGGATTCACGCAGGGTGGTCATCCCCTGGCTGCGGGCCAGACTTCGCATTTCATCCACTGAGGCGTTATTGGAGATCAGATCCCGAATATCGTCATCAATGTTCATCAACTCATAAATACCGGTCCGGCCTTTGTAGCCCCCGTTGTTACAACGCTGGCAGCCTTTGCCGTAATAAAATTTGTATCGCCGAGCCTGCTGAATCGGCAGCTGAAGTTCCATCAGCAGTTCATCGGAAGGCTCGAATTCCGAACGACATTCAGTGCAGATTTTCCGCACCAGCCGTTGAGCCAGAATCCCTTCTACCGTTGCGGTAATCAGGAAGGGCTGAATCCCCATATCCCGCAAACGCGTCACGGCAGAGGGAGCATCGTTGGTGTGAAGTGTGCTGAAGACGAGGTGTCCGGTTAA
>JAGQQT010000259.1 GCA_020426065.1 Planctomycetaceae bacterium
CTACATTATTCATTATCCGGGACGATCAATTGCAATACATGTTAACGAGAGGGCGTTACGGAATGGTCACGTAGATCGTGAACTTCCCGGTTACATTCCCGTATATCTCTCCGTGCGGAGCTGAAAAGGAGGCAACCAGGGAGTTACTCGCAGTTATGTTGCCCTTCCTGTCGAACGTTGCATCGCCTGCAACCCCAAAAAAGAAGTCGGAGTAGAACGACAGTTGGTAGACCAGGCTGCCATCCTCCAATGTCCTGATGGTCAGGGGATACAACTCTCCCGGGATCGGGTTCAAAAACCCATCGCTTGCTTTGGCGATCTTGCCTGCCGTTTTCACATCGATAGATCCCCACAACATAATTTCTTCCGCCTGTGCAGTCTGATTGGCGGCAAGCATGATGATTACGAGGGTCAACGCGATCCAGGAGATGTTTTTCAGTTTAGTTTTCATTTGTGTCATTTTTTAATCCAATAGTAGGGGTGAGTTGAGACATGCCTTCCTCTCCGGCCCGACCGAATCTGGCATGGTGTGTACGTCTATGCGAATGGTGAAGTGGATAGGTTACGCGGATCTTGAAGCGACCTTTGAAGCTGACCTGGTTACTCAAGTGCCGTTGAGACATAAATCGTGTACCGTCCGTCCAGATCGAATAACGGTTCGTACTGTGGATAAGTGATCAGCCAGGATTCAACCACCTTTACGTTTCCGGAGCGGTCAATGTTTGCACTCCCACGGATTGCGAACCCACCATCTAAAACCATGGTGAAGACGTGTGAGAACTTGCGGCTTTGTCCATCCGGGAAAAACAGATCGATCTGGTACGACGTGTTCGCGCTGACAAGTTCGAATCCAACTTGCTTATTGAGTGAATCCGCCGTCCTTTGATTCACTGAGCCGACATAATAGAAGCCCCCGTCCTGAGCTGAGGCGGCGTCAGCAGTGGCCAGACTGAATACTGCAATCAGCATACAAAAGGAGACGCGTTTCAGACTTGAGTTCACGGACATCATGGTTTGAAAATCCTGAGGCCACCTGAATTGGGAATGGGAGCCGCTCAGGGTCTGCTGACGATTTGTGGCCAATCTTCGTCGCCGTCCGGAGAAGCAGCCGAAATCGATTCCGGCTGCAGATAACGCGACAAAGCAATCGGCTTTCCCCCACAGAAAATCTCGGAATCAATCACTTGCCAGAAATTGATGAAAATGAATCATCCGCGACTGACTCTGAGTGGGTGAGAAAGGGTAACTCTGGGGGAGCGGAACTGGATTCGGTTACAGAGCCTGCTTCGGCTCAGGCATCGGGTCTACCACTTCAGTTCCCAGCAGGCTGGCCGCCTCGCGCAACAGCCTGCGCTGGTCAGCGTTGAGCTGGTTTGTCTTTTGCCACTCAACAACCCGGTCGAACCATATTCGAGCAGCCGGGTGATCGCCTCGCTGCCAGTGTGTCATCGCGAGGAGGAGCCATTCCGTGGGGCACACCGTTTCGGTTGACCCAACGTACTCATCCAGTAGCTTTAATGCAGGCTCCGGTTCACGCATGCGAAGGTAGGCCAAAGCCAGCGTCCTGCGCTTCCACATTGACATAGGTCCGCGCTCACAGTAGTCCCGAATGACGGAGACCGGATGACGGATTCGCTCTGCTGAAATGTCACCGTCGAACAGCGAGAGCACGGTGATACCCAGGAAGGTGTCCCACGAGGTCTTTTCCCATTCCCGTACCAGGGCATACTCGGCACTGGCTTCGTTGAACAGTTCCATCTTTTCAAGGGCTGCTGCTGCACACAGGTGATACAGCGGATTCTGCGGTCGATACTCGACAGCCTGCTGAAACTCAACCAGAGCTTCCCTGTATTTGTTCTGATCCCAAAAAATGAGGCCTCTGGTGATGTGAACCAACGCGAAGTTGGGAATCAGTTTCAGAGACTGCTGCAGTTCAGACTTTGCATTCCCAATATCTCCATCATCGTAGAGCATCCAACCGAGACCTTGATGGGCGTATCCATTTTGGGGGGCCAGTTTCAGGCAGGCACGAAACTCAGTGATCGCCTGGGGGATATCCCCTTGGAGCGCAAGAAGACGCCCGAGTTGGTTATGCAAATGCACGGCGGTCGGATTCACCGCAATTTTTTGCCGGTATTCTGTCACAGCTCGTTCGAAGTCGGCCAAATCGCGGAGCAAAAGACGAATCTGGTCATGGGGTTCCGAGGCGTTGGGAAACAGGTCAATCGTTTCGAATAATACGCCGAGTGCTTCATCAACATACCCGTATTCGGAGTTTGTAACACCCAGTTTCATGCGATAGAAGAGGTTATCTGGATCAAGCTCGATCGCTTTACGGATCTCGGCAATCCCCTCGTCATATCCTGTTTGGCTTGTGCACAAAAGCAGTCCGAGAGTGCAATGCAGATCAGCGTTTCTGGGTGAAATTTCAATCGCCTTTCGGAATGTGGCGATTGCCTCCTCCGTCTGACCCTGGTCGCGAATCGCCACACCCAAATTCCGATTTGCCTGGGCGTGTCTTGGTTTGAGCTCGACGGCCCTACGGAATTCCGCGATGGCTTCGGCAGCGTTTTCCCGATAGCGGAGTAATGTAAAGCCGAGTTCGTTATGCAGGTCGGCGTTTTTAGGTGAGATTTCAATCGCCTTTCGGAAGACTGCGACAGCATCCTCCGTTTTGTCCTGATTCCGAAGAGCCACGCCAAGATACTGATGTGCAAGAAGATGCTTTGGGTTCAGCTCAATGGCTCTCTGGAACTCTGTAACTGCTTCGTCAGCATTTTCCTGGAGGTATCCATAACCGAGTTCGTAATGCAGATCGGCTTTACCGGGCCAAATTTCAATCGCCGTGCGGAGTACGGCAATTGCCTCCTCTGCCTTGCCTTGCTTGCGAAGGGTCTTGCTGAGATTCTTATGTGCTGCAACCTGTCTCGGGTTCAGCTCAATCGCCTTGCGGAATTCCGCAGCGGCTTCGTCAACTTTTTCGTGATAGTGGAAGAGATGGTAGCCGAGTTGGTTATGCAGTTGAGCGATGTTGGGGGCGATATCAATTGCCTTGCGCAACACGATGAGCGCCTCATCGGTCTTCCCTAAAGCCCGCAGCATAATGCTCGTCACAATATGGTCGTAAATGTCCTTCGGTGGAGTCTCAATCGCCTTCCGGTATTCGGCGAGCCCCTCGTCGGTTTTCCTTTGAATAATCAGAATGTTACCAAGGTGATAACGGGCTGGGAGGTATGTTGGATCCAGCTCGATGGCTTTTCGGAATTCTGCCAACGCCTGCTGAGGATTCTTTGCGTAGAAGAGCGTGATCCCGAGTCTGTCATGGGCATCGGCGTCGGACGGATCGATTTCAATCGCCTTGCTGAACTCAGCACTTGCCTCGTCGTGTTTTTTTAGATTCCAAAGCATAATGCCGAAGGTCAAGTGTGCGTAGATATTCTGTGGATCAAGTGCGATGGCTTCCTGAAGTAACTCAGTTGCTCTCTCGGGCTCACCCAATCGATACAGTTCGCGCCCCAACCTGGTACGAGCCATCGCGGAAACCGGAGACATGTCAGCAATCTTCAGTACAAGGATGTCCCGGTTCGCGTGGTTGTTCATTCCATAATGGAGATTAGCCAATTCCAGGTAGGGTAATAGGCTTTGCGGGCGCGAGGCCAGAGCGGCACGCATGGCCATACTTCCCTCGTTGATTCTGTCAGTGGCTTGCAGGCTGCGGGCCAGTTCATAGTTCAGCCAGAAGTCGTCCGGATGCAGCAGTTGCATCCTCTTCAGCAATGTCACCGCCTCTTCGGTCCGTCCCTGAGAGCGGAGCTCCGCTCCCAGCCATGCGATCATGACAGCGGTCTGAGATCGTGTCTCTGGATCGTCAACAAGCCGGCTGATGCCAGCGGAATCCTTTGCAATCAGGGCGTTTCTCAGTCGTTTTCTCCAGGCGTTGTCGTCTGCAGCATTGACCAGCCGGTAAAGCTGGAGATAACTCGCCGAGTCCAGATTCGAGCTCGTGGAAAGCCGGAAATGGCCCACAGCGTACTGGCCATGCTGGTGGAGTTTAATAACGAATTTATCTTCTTCCTGCAGTTCAATGGGGTTATGGAACACTAGTATGGCGTGATGCGACTGACCCAGTTCGCCCCAGACGTGCCAGTCCGTGGATGGGTCGCCATCGATTACTCGTGTAATCGGGCGAGCAGGCCATGAGTAAGATGCGATCGCCTGAGCAAATGGCTGGCGCTGGAGTGCACCGTTACGGTCGAGGAACACTTCGATTTCCCCAAGATGGAAATTCCCGCTTCCGTGATAACCTGGCCCGGAATTCGGCAGCGAGTCGTGAGGAAGCACGTCCAGCCGAACCGCAGTCACTGTTGTTGTGGCTGGCTGTGCCTCGATTTGATAGTGAAGATCTTCTTCACTGGATGGACGAGCTGCGAGAATTGAGCCATCGGTTTGCAGCTCCAAAGTTGAGATGGTTGAGGTCATCTCCCTGGGGATCAGAGTGTCCCAGGTGTCCAGAGGAATTTTCAGCAGTTCTTTTACATCTGACTCGCTAATCGTACGGATCCAGTCGTCCAGTGCAGAAATGTATGCCTCCCGGATTCTGGATTGCCGGATCAAGTGAGCTGCCTGTTCGATGTTGATTGTGGCAAGGTCGATGCCTGCGCTCCGAAACACCCGTTCATATTGCGCAGGTGGTCTTTCCAGGAATTCGCTCTGGCCCATTGCGTTGTCATAGAGTCCGATATCATCGCCGTCACTCAGCGCAAGATGCTCGATCTGCCAGGCTGCCAGTTCACTGTCAGGATCGGCGCTGCTCACGCGAATCAGTTCCAGTTCTTCCTGGATCGCTCGATCAGTAGCTTCCTGCTGAGCCTCATGCCGGGCCAATCCCAAGTCCGATTCGAGCTTCTCCAGCAGCCGTTCGACGCTTACTCGCAAATCCCTCGAAATCGCTGCCTGTTTCGTAAATTCCGCAGCTTTCTGAGCATTCTCCAGGGCGAGTCGCAACTCCCGAACGCGCAGATTAAATCCATTCGGTGCGTCGAGGTCGACCTGTCCGGCTGATTGCTGATGCAATCGGGCATCGCTGAGCAGGTCATTGATATTCTGCATCACAAAGGCCAGACGTTCCGCCGACTGGTGTTGCGTCCACATCCATCCAGCGCCCATGGCTGAAAACAGCAGCAACACTGAGCAGGCGAGTGCCAGAGTCACCCGCAGCCGCTTGCGGGTTTCGATGGCCCGGGCGGCTTCGGCGGCCCGTTCGATTTCCGCTGTGCGCAGCTTCGACTCGACGGACTCCAGATACGCGGAGATTCGCTGGCCGACCTCTCCTGCGTTTTTGGGACGGTCCTTTAATTCCTGTTGAAGGCAAGCCTTCGCCAGTTCGATCAGGTCGCTGTCGGCTCCACAGCCATCCAGTCGCGAGAAGCAATCGTCGAGTCTGGCCTTTTGTGCCATTCGATAGACTTGATTAGCGGTGTCAGCCACGTAGGGTGGTTCGCCTGTGAGAATCACACACAAGATCGCTCCCAGACCGAACACATCCGACCGCTCGTTCATCTCATCGACATGGCCCAGCGCCTGCTCAGGTGGAAGGTAAGCTGGCGTGCCCAGGATGCTTCCCGCGCGGGTCTCCGAGCCGATTCCTTCTGGAGTGTCGCTGCCGACGCTGCGAACCGTCTGAATCACGCTGACTTCGTCGTCCTCGTCCTTCGATCGCTCCCGTTGTTCATCGTGGATACCCCCCTCCTTCAGAACTTTGGCCAGCCCCCAGTCCATCACCTGGACTTCCCCGAACGCTCCAACCATGACATTGGCGGGCTTCAAATCCCGATGAATGACTCCGCGGCTGTGGGCGTACGCCATTGCCTGGCAGATCTGTTCGAAGATCCCCAGGAACCGGGCGCGGTCATCGGTGGGATGTTTCCGCTCGCTCAGCAGGGCGGAGAGCGTTCGGCCTTT
>JAGQQT010000025.1 GCA_020426065.1 Planctomycetaceae bacterium
CATCCTACAAGGAGCACCAGGTACTGGGAAAACATTCGTTGCCAAGCGTCTGGCTTATTTGTTGATGCAGGAAAAAGATGAGACGCGAGTGCAAATGGTGCAGTTTCATCAGTCGATGACATATGAAGATTTCGTGCAGGGTTTCAAGCCTTCAAAGGATGGGGGATTCAGGCTGCAGAATGGGAGCTTTTATCAATTTGTGGAATCAGCCCTGGCTAAATCCACGCTGCCGTTTGTATTCATCATTGATGAAATCAACCGTGGCAATCTTTCAAAGATTCTTGGCGAGCTGATGATGCTGATAGAGACAGACAAGCGTTCGTCAGATTACGCGATTCCGTTGAGCTATTCTACAGATCCCGACAACACGTTTTATGTCCCCTCAAATGTCTACATTATCGGGACCATGAATACAGCGGACCGATCGTTATCGATAGTTGATTATGCACTCCGACGGCGTTTCGCATTTGTCGAACTCGATCCTGGATTCGAGTCATCGGTTTTTGCAGATATTCTTCAGAAAGCAAAAGCAACCGAAGGTCTGGTTCATGAGATTCGAGTTCGCATGAAGCAGATTAATGAAATGATTGAAGCAGACCAGACAAATCTGGGAAGAGGCTATCGGATTGGACACAGCTTCTTCTGTCCTCTGGATGGCAGTCAGGCTGATCCACAGTGGTTACAACATGTATTTAGCTATGAAATCAAACCTCTGTTGGAAGAATACTACTGTGACGATCCCACCCAGCTGGAGAAGGCTCTGGGCCTTTTGGATGTGATGGAATGAAGACTACTTCTGTTCCGATCCAGAATCTCTATTACCTGTTAGCGTACGCATGGGATCACTTTCGCAGTGGCGAAGAGATTGATGTGGATCAGTCTCAGTGTCCTGATGCTGTCAACTTACTGGCCATGCTGTTGGGAAATGGCATACGCCACCTGGCAACCAGTGGGATGGATAAAAGCTACAAGGAGTTTGTTGAAGAAACTCCACGCTTGCGTGGTCGTATCAATGTGCTATCCAGCTATCGTAAAAGGACACATCTGGCAGGTCGAATGATCTGCGAATATGATGAGCTAACAGCCAATACCATTCCGAACAGGATCCTGAAATCAACCTGCCAGAGGCTGGCAGCCGCAACATCCGACTTGACTAAAGAAAACAGGTCAGAAATCCGACACGCCCTGTCTTTGCTGCCAGATGTAGATCAGATACATCTGAACTCACAGGTGTTTCGCCGTTTTCAACTACACAGAAACAATCGTCACTATCGTCTTTTGATGCATGTATGCCAACTCTTGCATGAATTGCACATACCTGATCGGCAGAGTGGATCTCGTCGATTCAAAAGTATCTTGGATGAAGAGACGGTGATGCACAAGGTCTTCGAAGGTTTCGTGCGTCAATTTGCAATTCGACATTGCTTGAACACAAAAGTATCAGCAATGAAAATAGAATGGGATGGTCAATGGACTGATGAAGTGGCTCAGGTTTTGCCTGGTATGTTGACAGATGTCACACTGGAAAGACCAAACAAGAAAACAATTCTCGATTGCAAGTTCTACCGGGATGCACTGGTGACTCGGCATAATCGCCATCGATTGCACTCTGCTCATCTTTATCAGTTGGTCGCCTATTTAAGGAATAAAGCAATTGATGATGGATGGGAAACTGTCAATGGGGTTCTGCTTTATCCGGCGGTCAGTCACCATTTGGATCTTGTGTTTACCTTGCAGGGTCATGGCATTGAAATTAGGAGCGTTGATTTGGATCAACCATGGCCCATCATTCACCAACGGATGAAAGACATACTTGGATAAAACTGTTTTCAAAACATACTCAGGTACGTTCATGAGCCAGTCTTGATCATTTCTGGCTGGTGAGATTGTCAAGCACCTTGAAATTGCCCGATTACAATTCTGATACCAAACAGATTTCACATGGATATGGATGATGTTGCCCGTGTCGTGGTCTCCTTTTACCAGGGATGAACGTTTCGTAACAGAGAAGGGTTGTCAAGTCGATCTGGCTTTGAACACATTTGATTTCAAGTACCTTTACCAGTCTCTTTGGAACACACTCAGGCGAACCAAAAGATGAAAACTTCTTGGAAAATGCATGGGGAAGGGAGATGTTCAAGGCATTTATTTCATTGGCATTTCCTAGTGCTCCGTCCAGAATAAGTACTCCACCTGTTCGAAAAAACGATGCAGGTCACAGCCATCCGTCCCGGAAACCTGGTGCCCTCTTTAAATGATGGTGCGTAGCCAGATGTTGATCCGCCAGCCAGACGATGGAGAATACCGGCCTGGCAGCTCTGGGCTGGTCCATTCCATAGCTCAAACCCTTCGCATCCCCTGACTGGATTTACAGTGCTATCTCACCATTCGATTATTGTTGTAACAGATACATTGTGTTCCTCCATTTCCTCTGGGCTTCTGGTTCGCTCATTCATCGAAGTCGAAGATATGGTCCTCGACCATTTTCAGCGTGAGCATTGGCTTTCGCTTCTTGTGAGCCTTGTTCAGGACCTGGAGGGCCATGCCAGGTGAGTGGTTTGATCGCTCGACCAGCCGCATGAGGGTTTCACCGTTGTCCTCCGTCGTGATTCCGAACTGCTTACAGCGAGCGACGAGCCAGCCAAGCATCTCCTTTGTATTGGGCCGCTGGGTTTTGATACGGTAACTGAATCGATTCTGGAACATCTTGTCGATCTTCTGGTCATCGTCATCACCCTCCTTTTCCACAATGGCAGAGGAAGCCAGCCAGATCGCGGGATACATTTCGATCGGCTTAAGGAGCCGTTCGTCCATCCAGCGTCGCGACAGCCTGTGCACTTCATCAAGATAGACGATTTTAAGATTTCCATCGTCTACTCTGAGTTCACTGATCAGTTCTTCAATCCGTTCGCTGTTTACCCAGGTACAGTCGATCGGATAGTAGTGGAAACGAACAGGCATCGGATTGAGTTCGGGAGTGTCCGAGAAATCGACGATGCTGTTCCATTCCCCCGTCCCGTTCATGTGGTGTCGTGACTTGCAGTTTTCGCAGATGCCACATGGCTTCATAGACTCAATGTCGAGATTGCAACATAGAAGTGACTTCACAGCTAGATTGATCGCTGCTGTTTTGCCGTCTCGGGAAGGGCCAGTAGTGAGCATGTTGAACCCGCTCTTGTGCCCCTTCACGCGGACACAATAGATCATCTCTTGCAGGAACTCTTTGAGTTCATGGTTGCCGACGATTTCGTCAAACGAGCTTGGTTGATATCTTTCCAGGTCATCAGGTGACTCAGCGAGTTGAGTTTTCATGGTCATCTTTTCTCTCCTTTTGAGGATGTGTTGATGCTGGCGAGTTCTTCCGCGAGAACACTGTCACCAGCGTCGAAGGGTGAATCGGCCTTAGAATTCTTGGGGTTGTTGCTCGACGGTGATTGTGACGCTGGATCATCAGCGTCGTCGACGTACTTACTATCAGGGAATGATTTCTTGAATGTGCGAAGTGAGATGAATCGTTCTCCACCCGATCGCCTTCCTCGCTCGAAGTGAATCCCAACGGCTGCCAGATTCTGCTTTTGCTCCACAAGCTTCCTGCTGAGTTGGGCTGCCCCCCGTGGCCACTGTTCAGAATGGATGTCGACACCTTTGCTATGACCGAGTCTCCTGAGTTCGGCTAGCAACTTTGTGCAAGTAAATTCGAACTGTCCCTGCTGAGTTCTTTGGTGGAGCAGGATGTAGAGTCCCTCGACGAGAGGATTGACATCCAGGATAAGTTCGCCTTCAGCAGTCAACCCAGATCGTTTCCATGCTCGTCCCGCAAGGATATTCTGAATCCGTCTGATTTCTCGGGACTGGAGGACAATGCCCCTTCGTGAATTGACGAGTTCGGCTATTTCATCGTGAACCCGCTCGCACTTGATAGGCCAGTAGGTTATCGTTGAAGCCTCTAAATCTGGTGTGTTGTCTGTCCTTTCCAATGGCAGTTTTATCTCTGGGATGCTGACTGGGTTGATTCGTAGTTGAGGAGACAGATCAAGAACGACCTGTAGGCCAACGCTGTCATTCCGATGGTTTTGTCCAGCAGACTTAACGTCGTCAGGTGCGTTCTCACCAGCAGGGATGTCACTTGCTGTACGAGTTTTCTTGAAGAATTTCACCATGGGTGAGGTCTCTCGCTTTAGATTATGGTGGGTAAGTGGTGATGCATTGTCGCAACTAGCTCAGAGAAGGCTGCCTATAGACTGTTCCCTTCTTGTGAATGTTTTAGTGGTGTCGTGTCTGCACATGTTGCCGTGAGAATTTCGATGGCATTACTGACCTGCTTCCGGAGTCAGCTGACCCAGTGCGAGGATGGCCTTTTGGATATGAACCGGGAGCTTTGGCCAGACTTGGGTGAGAGCCTTTAAGTCTGGTGAGACTTTGCAGTCAGAGCAGAGTGTGCAACATTCCGTGCAACAAGATGGTGGGCCATTCCGTAAGTCGTTGTTGTGAATCTGGTTGCGGCAATCTGGAACCGGTCTTGAAAACCGGCGTCCCGCAAGGGACCGGGAGTTCGAATCTCCCCCTCTCCGCTTTTGATTTTTCTGTGACACCGAGCGACAGGATGAGTTATCTCCTGTCGCTCGGTGTTTTTTTATCAAATGTCCCCTCTGATCTGGTCGTTGAGGCTCTATCTCAGGAGTTATGTCAGGCCAGTTCTACTCTTGTTTGGATCCCGGTGAACATTCGGACGAGTTCCTGGGACCATTGCTCGTCACTGGGGATTGTCAACTGAACACCATGTTTTTAGCGGGTCTCCAGCACATCAAGGTAAATCCCTGCAACGTATAACCATCATAATAAGAAGAGACGGAAGTGGTCGTTGTTCCCCGCAGAATCTGATGTGTTAATGAAGTAATCATCAACCGCTGTTGACGTTTTCCTGTTCTAGGATTTTTCGTGTTATTCTCGTTGATAATCTCAGAAACCTCTACCGTCTGCTTCTTATGTACAAACTGCCAGATCACCTGAGGGTTGCTATCCTTTGTGAAAATGAGACTACAACTTCTGCCATTCGGCAGGGGCTGGGGATGGTTGATTGCCTGATCCATGACCACAGAACGCTTCCAGCTGACTTGAGCTGTGATGCAATGTTCATTTCCAGTTCCATGTTGAACGCCTGGAGAAATGCCACAACTCAGCAGGTGGGCTCGTTCCCTCTCATCGCGGTTGTTGAGCAGAGTCAGGAAAATCAGGTTGAGTCCCTCATTGCAGACGATGTGACTGATGTCATCGTTCTTCCCGCCTCTCCTCAGTTGATCCAGTACCGTTTGTCAAAGGCATTGAATGCGACGGCGGTGAGAGATCCGCTAAAAGATACGGTTTGCAATGGAGGGGGAAAACGAATCTGCAAACTGCACAATACAACCCTGCAGGAGATCAAGTCTCAAAGAGAAGAATTGAAAATTGCCAGGAAGGATGCAGAGCAGGCATCGATCGCAAAGCAGGAATTTCTGGCCAATATCAGTCACGAAATCCGCACGCCGCTCACGGCAATTATTGGTTATTCCGAACTTTTCCTGGATAATGATCTCCTTCCTCAGGAGCGTCAGGATGCAGCCAGAACCGTTATAGCTCAGGCAGCGGGCCTGGAAACTATCCTCCATGATATTCTGGAACTGGCTCAACTGGAATCCAGCAAGTACCTGATCAGGAAGAGTGACTTTTCTCTGCAGGAGATATTGAATGAACTGGAACTGGAGCTGAAGCCAAAGGCAGAGAAGAAAGGTTTGCGATATCTTTCCGGATGTACCCCCTCAGTACCTGCCAGGTTTATCGGCGATGCGGGCCGGGTTAGACAAACGTTGAAAAAACTGCTGGAAAATGCGATCAAATTTACCAGCCAGGGTGAGGTGAGAATTTCTGCCAACGGGACGGTGAAGGATGACCAGACCTTTCATGCAGAGATCGCCGTGAGCGATACGGGAATCGGAATTCCTGAAAAAATACTCGAATTTGTCTTTGATCCCTTCACTCAGGCTGATGCCACTTACTCCCGGCGACATGGAGGTTCAGGTCTTGGCCTGGCCATAGCCCAGAGGACTGCAAAAATTCTGGGTGGGAACCTCCAGGCTTACAGCCAGAAGGATGCAGGGAGCACGTTTGTTCTGAACCTGGATTTTGATTGCGAGAAAATGGATCTCGAAGCTGTTGCCGGGTCAGCGGAAACAGGGGTTGAAACTGCGGAATGTGAAGATCACTCAGACCGTCTCCAGGAGCCGACTCGACGAAAAATTCTGGTGGTTGACGACTGCGAGGACAGCCTCAGGCTCTTCAGCTTTTTCCTGAAGAAGCTTGATGTCGATGTCTTCACCTGTAGCAACGGACATGAGGCGGTTGTGTTCCTGGGGCAGCATCATGTGGATCTGGTGGTGATGGATATGGCCATGCCTGTCCTCAATGGATACGAAGCAACCCATATTCTCCGTACACGTGGTGAAAAATGTCCGATCATTGCTGCGACAGCTCACGCCATGCTTGGTGATCGGGAGAAGTGTCTGGACTGCGGTTGCGATGATTACATCACCAAGCCGGTCAACCGGGAACAGTTTAACGAACTGATTGAATCACTTCTCGGTAAATACCTGGAAGTCACTCCGGTGGAAAACTGAATTCTCCACTCCGAGTGAGCCAGTCAATGACTGGATCCGGATTCCGTCAAACTCATTGAAAAATACTGAAGCAATATCGTTGTAGTGAAAGATTCAGAAGGAAACCTTGTCATGATATCAGCGACCAGCCCCAAGTCTGTTGATCAGTTACGGGATCAGAAACAGTTTCTGGAGTCAATGATTGTTGCCGTTGACAAGCACTTTACCATCACGAAGCGGAACAAACACACTTCGCGTATCCTGATCGTTGATGATGAGTCGATCAATCTGAAAGTTGTGCATCGGTATTTGCAGAAAGATGGGTTTGAATCGGTATTTACGACAACCAACCCGTTTCAGGTTGAGGCTCTCATTCGGGAGCATGGTATCGAACTGTTGCTGCTGGATATTGTCATGCCCGGTCGAACAGGATTGGATATTCTGAAAGACATGAAGGCTGCTGAGATTAATTCCCGCATTCCGGTGATTATGTTGACTGCATCAACGGATCCAGAAGTCTCAGAGGCCGCTTTCGAAATGGGAGCAATGGATTTTCTCCGCAAGCCATTCGATCCTGTCGAGCTGATTGCGAGGATCAACAATGTCCTGCTGGCAAAGGCACAGCTTGATAATGTCCAGAATTATGCCCGCAGCCTCGAATTAGCGGTTAGTGAACGAACATCAGCCCTGGAAAACTCACGTCGTGAGATAGTCAATTCACTCGCACGGGCTTCAGAATATCGGGATGATGTGACCGGCAACCACATTATCCGGGTTGGAAAGTATTCACGTCTGATGGCAGAGCAGTTGGGGTATGATCTCGATTTCTGCGATACGATCGAGCTTGCTGCCCGGTTGCACGATGTGGGGAAGATCGGGATCTCCGATCGGATCCTGCTGAAACCAGGGCGGCTGACTGATGAAGAGTTTGCTGTCATGCAGACTCATGTTGATATTGGCATGCATATTATTCAGCCCTCTGATGAGAAACGGAAAACAGAGGAACTGGAAACACATCATGAGCAGGAGAAACTGCTGGAGATGGCGGCCCGTATTGCGATCTCCCACCATGAACGGTTTGATGGACATGGCTACCCCAACGGCCTGTCCGGTGAAGAGATTCCCATTGAGGGGCGTATTGTTGCAATCGCAGACGTTTTTGATGCCTTAAGCACGAAGCGTCCCTATAAGCCTGCGTTTCCGACTGAGGAGTGTTTTGTCACCATCTACCAGGGGAGTGGATTGCAGTTCGATCCGAATGTCGTCAATGCTTTTCTGGCCGTCAGGGAAGAGGTCGAAAAGGTGGTAACAGATCTTGCAGACTGAGCAGGTGGGAGTTCTTCTGAGCAATGCCTGTAAGGCAATCTTCTCAGGAGGAGAGACCAGCTGGTGCATCGACCAGCTGAATGCAATTCAGAATATCCTGAATTGTGTTGAGCCGCTCACTGCATTCGTCATAGAGCTGTTCTTTGGCTTTCTTTTCCAGTTCTGCTCCAATCTCGGTCAGAATAGCAAACCCTGCAGTCCCTCCAGATCCTTTCAGCCAGTGGGCCAGTTGTTCGAGCTCATGGTAAGTTCCGCGGGAAAGTGCTGTGTGCATCAACTCCAGTTGTTCATGCAGCTTCTCAACGAATTCTCTGACAATCTCCTGGAAGAACTCGTCATCCGCAGGCAGTGAGCTGAAAATCTTCCTGGCACTTGATTTACGTACTTTCGGTGAGTGATCAGCGTCTGGCACAGGAATGTGCCCCTGTCCCTCCATGATTCTTGCCAGAGACTGCACCAGGACATCAGCATCAATGGGCTTTGTCAGGTAACTGGAGCATCCTGCCTGATAGCATTTCTGGTCATCTCCCTTCATCGCATGAGCGGTCAGAGCCACAATGGGAGCGGGGTAATTCATTTCACGCAACCGGCTGGCTGCGGTATAACCATCCATGACAGGCATCTGCATGTCCATGAGAATCACGTCGAATGGTTTCTCATGTTTTTTGACCAGATCCAGCGAGAGTGCACCATTCTCCGCCGTTTCAACCCAGGCGCCCACGCGACGTAAAACCAGCGAGATATATTTGCGATTGGTTTCACCGTCTTCCACCAGCAGAATCCGACGCCCTTTCAATGAGAGTTCAGCCTCGACAGGATCAACGGGAACAGTGATCAATGCATCTGCCGCTCCCTGCTGCATTCTGGTGACTCCGGTCAGATCACCTGCATCAATGGTCAGCTTGAATGTACTTCCCGCACCAACCTGACTGCAGGCAAACAGACTCCCGCCCAGCCCGATCGCGATCCGCCTACTGATTGGCAATCCCAGGCCGGTTCCACCGTATTTTCTTGTGACTGAGTTGTCCGCCTGGGTGAAGGGATCAAAAATGGATTCGATTTTATCGGTCGGGATGCCGATTCCCGAATCAATAATATGGACAACGAGTTTTGCAGAGTCTTCCGTTTCATCGATGGAACAGCGTACTGAAACGGTCCCTTCGTCGGTAAACTTGATGGCATTCCCAATCAGGTTCATCAACGTCTGGCGGAACCGGTGAGGGTCGGTGTAAATGACTGCGGGGATATCTGAGATCCACCGGTAATTCAAGGTAATTCCTCTCTCCAGTGCCCGCACTCTGAGAATACTGATCGCATCCGAAATAACCTGGTGGGGATTGCTTTCTATAATTTCGTATTCGAGCTTGCCGGATTCAATCTTGGAGATATCCAGAATGTCATTGATCAGTTCCAGCAGATGTGTGCCACTGTTTTTGATTACCTTCAGGTGATCTGTAAGCATTTGTGATTCTGAGGCCGCAACATCTTTCAGCATCAGATCCGCGAAGCCCAGAATTCCGGTGAGCGGAGTCCGGATCTCGTGGCTCATATTTGCCAGGAAACAGCTCTTGGACAGGTTCGCCTCTTCGGCGATATCCCGGGCTTCATCCGCAGCTCGCTTGGCGTTCAGAATATCATTCTGTGCTTCCAGCAGTTCCGCCTTGTAGGCCTCGACATGGTCGAGCAGGGTATTGAAGGCATGGTAAAGCTGGCCGACTTCGTCTTCGCGGTCTTCCGTAACACGAATTGAGAAATCGTTTCTTCTGGCAATGCTCTGGGCGGTTGTGGCCAGTCTCAACATGGGGGAGGAAACGGAATGATGGAGATAAAGCATCGGAATAACAGCCAGCAGGACTCCGATGAATGCGGCATATCCAGCTGTGCTGTAGTATTGAGCTTTTAACGACTGGACGTCATCAAGATTGGACACCACGTAAAGATATCCAATGGTTTCGGACTCATTGAAATCATCTTTGACGGGAATCAGGACCTGAGCATACCGATCCTCTTCGATCCCCGAATAGCTTTCTCCATGCACGGGGGGGATGATCCCCACGGTTTTATTTCGCGTGTACTGAGCGAACATCCGATATTCAGCATCGTACAGGCAGGCAACTTCGATTGAGGGTTCTGATCGTGCCGCTTTCAGCAGGTCATTCGCAGCAACTTCATCCTGGAAGGAGAGTGTGCCTGCACTGTTGAAGGCAATCATGTGGGCAAAGGATTCCAGCATGGTCAACTTATTGCGTTTCAGCATATCTGCCTGATAACGTGCCAGAACCACGCAAGAGCCGAGCAGGCTGAAGCCAACTGCAATCGAAACAAAGATGATCAGTTTCCAGCGAACTGATAAATTGCGAAGTAACTGCATCGGCTATGCTCTTGATATTGATTTCTGGAACTTAATCTGCGACCAGATGTTGTTGGAACTCTGGTGAATCCGGCGCCATTCCCAGTCGTAACAGTTTCGCGTCAATTGTCAGTCCATTTCGATTGACGTTTTCCGCATCGAGGACAAAGCGGACACGGTCTTCAATTACACAAAAAGCAATATCGATTCCTGTTTGAAACATCCTGGGTGTGTCAGCGACAATCAGCGGTTTGCTTCTGGAGAGAGCAGTGTGCTCCAGTATTTTTGAAATCTCGCCTTGAGGAACCGATTCTGAAATGAAGAGGATTTCAGATTGAGGAATGTCAGAAATCGAAGTTACAGATTTGACGACAATCGGCTTGTTGGCAATTTTCTTTTTGGAGGCAATAATCTGCAGTGCACCCAGAATTGGGCTGTCGCCATAAACGGTAATGACGAAGTCTGTTCGGATTTTTGTGTACTCCGGCCAGCGGATATAGTTTCCAAACCCATAGATGTTGACTGCCTTGAGATTGTATTCCCCGCTACGGGATTTCTCGTTGGCTGCATGGCAGTTCACGGTGATGCAGATTGTCCAGAACAACAGCAGGGTGCCAATATTCAACAGACCTCTGATCGCAGATCTGCGACAGGGCGCTGTGGAGGCAGGTGTTGTTAGGGAGGAATTATGCATCAGTGGAGCAGGAAATTAATTCTTTAAGTTAACGAGGAGAGACTACTGAAAGCGCCAGGTAAATGTGGCGTAGACTTCAGGTGGGACCTCTGTAATCTGGTAGCCAAGTTCTGGCTGGAAAAATTCAAAGTGCGAACCATTGATGGCCTGACGTCCGACAATGGCCCATTCCATGTTTTCATTCGGTCTCCAGCTGAGACGGACATCCATGGTGTTATAGGAGGGAACGTTCAGACTCGGGATGTTGTCGACATAGCGCCAGGTCAGGTCGAACAGCAGCCTATCCGTCAAATCGAACGAAGATTGCATGTAAAGGTTATTATTTGGAGCAGCCCCGTTATCCCGCATGGAACTGTTCACCTGCAGGAACGTGTAGGAAGATCTCAACTTCCACCATTCCGCCAGTTCAATTTCGGAGAACAGTTCAAACCCGTAACTCTGTCGACTCCCGCCATTCCTGATATCCACGGCGGCGTAAGTTCCTCCGGGGACATTGGGATTGGGAAGAAAGACAGGATCAGTCAGCCCGACAACGTTATCGTACTGATTATAGAAGACGGCCAGGTCCCACATAAATTCCGGAATTGGCTGAGAACGATAACCGGCTTCATACGCCAGGACCGATTCGCTGCCGGTCAGCGTAGTGGAGCCTCTCAGTAAGGGGAAAAGTGGTACGCCAGGAAGAGGAGTTGCCTGGATCACCTGGATGTAGCGATCTGTCACAGCCGGCAAAGTGACTGCTCGCGAGACTGCAACCCAGGCTGTGTCCGTTTCATTGGGTGTAAACAGCAGTCGAGCGGAAGGCTGGTACTCAAAACCGGTAAAACTATTTGAGGAAAGCTTGGTGCCCAGGACAAACAGCCAGCGATCTTCAACCAGCTGATACTGATCCTGCAGAAATCCTCCAAAGTTCTGAAACTGGTTGTCCCGGGGCATATTACCCAGGTAGAAAGGATCGTAGGAGAGCTCCGTGTCTGCCAGGCGGTAGTTGGCGCCATACACAAACAGGTTTCGCTCATTCAACTGCAGTCGCTGCTGAAAATCCAGTTCAATTGTATTGGTGTTGAGTCGAACCGCAGAGGGGTGGTTCGTGTTATCGAGCATGTTGAAATACCCCTGTAACGACCACTCATTCTCATCGGAGTAAGTGTGAGTCCAGCGGGACAGAACGTGATACCCTTGTGCCTGAGTATCCTCTATCAGCTGGTTGACGTAAGGGAAAGTGGGAGTCGCACGACTGGCCAGTGTCCCCTTGTGTCCCTGGAAAATGCCTGCCTCCAGGATGACATGGTTTTCATCATCAGGTCGCCAGTCCGTTCGAAATCCCCCCGTCATCAGGTTCAGGTCATCGTGAGGGATTACATCTGGCAGATAACCTGTCTCGCGTTCGAACCAGGTTCCATAGAGACGATAGGTCAGGGTGTCACTGAAATTGCCACTTGTACTGGCATTGGCGAAACCCCGTTCTCTCGAACCCGTTCCCATTTTGAGATAGGTCCCCTTGGTTTTGGCACTGTCTTTCATGATGATGTTGATAATGCCATTGACCGCATTGGCTCCCCAGACGGAAGCCCCAGGACCACGTACGACCTCAATCCGCTCAATATCTTCGAAAACGATATCCTGCCATTCCCAGTAAACACCTCCGAACATGGAGTTGTAAATGGATCGCCCATCAACCTGAATCTGGAGTCCATCTGTAAATTGACCATGAACTCCACGCAGTGAGACTGCCCAGGAACTGGACGTGATTCTGGCGACCTGTATGCCGGGCACCATTCTGAGTAGATCCGGAATGGTTCGAGCGGAGCTCCGCTGAATCATTTCCTGGGTAATTACAAAAACTGCAGCAGGAGATTTTCCGACCGTGCTTTTTGTTCGGGTTACGGTCGAAACTTCAACACCTAATGTGCCGCTCTGGATGTGACTATCAACCTGACCAGTTGAGACAGGAACATTGCTGATCTGGGAAAGATCCGTATCGGCCAGCTCCAGCAATTTGTCCAGATCGTCTGCCGACACATCCCCGTTCAGCATCACATCGAGATCCAGCTCATCCGGATCATTTGTGTCGTCTTCGGGGGTAATAGAAGAAGAAGAGGAGGAGCTGTTTTGTCCACCAGAAATTTCATCTGCATAGCCGTACGAGCAGGCTGTGAAGAAAAGAATGAGCCCCAGAAGGTTGAGTGCCCGACTCCTTGCATAAATCCCTTGATGCAACTGTCTCATGAAATACCCAGCTGATTGTTCGAGTGTGAACCTGCACATTCTGTCACGGGAAAATAGAGCCAATGCACTACTGCAGTGGAGTAGTCGGATTATCGTCCTCAAATTGGCATAACACCTACCAGGATTTGAATTGCTCAAGACAACAATATGGAAATGAAAGCGAGATCTGTCAGGACTGTTAAAACCGTTGAGGAAATCCCCCGCAACCTGCTCACTCCGTCATGATTTCCTCAAGTTGACTTCTGTCAGGCAGGCATCTCCAGGCTGCTTAAACTGAAATTCCAAGAGCAATGAACTGACTGCCTTCACTTTCTGCCGGTTACGCAAAGTTTGTGCAGCACTTCTGGCCTGAAGCCGCCCGGGAGATCCGGAGTGGGGCATTTATCAGAAGTGGTTTGACCAGGTGAAAGGGCATGGGAATACTGAACGCAAAATTTCTTCACGCTGAAATCCCCTGTTGAATTGAGAGTTCGAAATGAAAATAGCCCCTCTGTTGGAGACATGGCGTTTCAGAACATCACGCAATAGAAGTTTTGTCCCGTCAATCCTGTTTCTTGTTTGCTGTACATTCCCGCTAGCGTTTTGTGCTGCCGAAGCTAATGATGACGGCTTGGAGAAAAAACGCCCGAACATCATTCTGCTTCTGGCCGATGATCTTGGTTATGGTGAGCTGGGTTGCCAGGGGAATCCCCAGATCCCGACTCCGCATATTGATTCGATTGCCAGGCATGGCGTGCGGTTTACTCAAGGTTATGTGACCGCTTCCTACTGCAGTCCTTCCCGGGCCGGGTTGCTGACAGGGCGATATCAGACCCGTTTCGGCTACGAAAAGAATCCCATCGGACCTTTGAATGACGACCCTCAAGTTGGTTTGTCAGTCACCGAAACAACAATCGCCGACCAGTTTCGCAACGCCGGCTATCGGACATCACTTCTGGGCAAGTGGCATCTGGGGGGGACAGCGGCCTACCATCCGCAGCGACGGGGTTTTGAAGAGTTTTTTGGATTTCTGCACGAAGGACACTATTTTGTCCCCCCACCTTTCGAAAACGTGCGAACCTGGTTGAGAGTCAGACGACTACCCGACGGGACACAGGGCCGAGCTCAATTCGGGGAGACCTTTTATTCCACTCACATGGGGAGTTCTGAACCTAACTACGATGCCAACAATCCCATTCTCCGTGGAGGGCAACCCGTTTATGAGGTGGAATATCTGACTGATGCCCTGACACGGGAAGCAGTTCATTTCATTGAACGAGTCCACGAGCAGCCCTTTTTCCTGTATGTTGCCTACAACGCAGTCCACAGTCCCATGCAGGCCCGTCACGAAGACTGTGAGCGGTTTCCAGAGATCGAAGATCCTCATCGTCAGATTTTTGCCGGAATGCTGTACAGTCTGGACCAGAGCGTAGGCCAGATTCTCAAGAAGGTGAATCAGCTCGGACTGGTTGAGAGGACTTTGATTGTCTTCCTGAGTGATAATGGAGGACCGACACGGGAGTTGACTTCCAGTAACGCTCCCTTGCGGGGTGAGAAAGGAAGTCTGTACGAGGGAGGAGTGCGGGTTCCGATGCTGATGCAGTGGCCCTGGACGATTCCCGCCGGGAGTGTTTGTGATCAGCCTGTGATCTCGCTTGATCTGGCTCCGACATTTTATGCAGCCACCCAGATTGAACATGAACACCGTCATCTGGACGGGGTGAACTTGCTCCCATATTTATGCAGTAAACAGGAGAGCCGTCCGCATGAATGGCTGTTCTGGAGCCAGAATGGAAAAGCAGCGTTGAGGGCAGGGGACTGGAAACTGGTGCGTAACCAGGCGGGACGCAAAGAAGAAAAATGGGAACTGTTTCGTCTCGATACCGATCCGGCCGAATCGCAGGATCTCAGCATGCAGTTTCCTGCGGATCGTGATCGTCTGATCGCTAATTGGCTGCAGATTGAACAGACGATGAAGGCAGAAGCCGCTCGAGGTGGTCAATAATGACTCGTCAACTGCTTTGAGAACTTTTTGAGCTGGCGGTTCTGGTCAGACTGGCAGGTGGACCAGCCTGGAATTGGGTCAGTTGCCCGGAATTGAAAACCTCCAGCATCAGTTCCTCAAGTCGAGGTTCGTTCGTCCAGCGTTTGCTGATGTTTTCATGATCCAGATGGACATCCACCAGGACTTCACCGCGTGGTCGTTGCTGAGGCTGGAAAAATCCCCGATGCTTCAAGTCCGACAGGAGAATGTCGAGTTCATCTTTCTGGATTTCCATTTCCCAGATTTCCTGTCGACGACATTTCTCGGACAGACTCTCCTTGCTGATCTCTGCAACACTCTCATCTGGTTTCGACCGTAACAGCCGCGTCGAACGTTCGAACCAGTTTTCCCGGTCTGCCTCCTCATTCTGACAGGGGCAGTACCGGGTGATTGTTAACCGTGCAATCCCTTTATCAAGATCACCATTGGGATGAGGAAACACGATATCCAGTTTCGCTGTTGACCATTTTCCTTCAGCAAAGGTTACAGTCTGAACTGGAACTTCCCGATCCCGAAACCGCTCGGTCGTTTGCAGTCGGGGAAAGATCTGATGCGGCACGGAGGATTCATAGGAAATGCTGATTCCCTCGTAGGACTTGCTTTCCTGCACAGTTGCAGGGGGAGAGAGTTCCGCCAGCAAGCCTTTTCCGTGTTGACAACCGCAGCAAACCAGCAACAGCATTCCAGCCAGGACTCTGCAGTAACCAGCAGAAGAGTCGACGAGATTTCGTGAAACTTGGCGTATGAGATCGATCATAGGCTCGTGGAGTATAAAAGTGTATAGTTCCCTTTGGGGTAAAATGTGAAGATTCCATCCTGTCACATTATTTCTTATCGACAATGCAAGTCATCGAATTCAGGTGGACCCGGGCCTCGGATACAAGGGTTTTAGGGGAGGAAGTTTTCGGGCCGATTACAACGATTACGGCGGGATAGCCGAACAGAAGGGGGATGACCGGGAAGTCAGGGCTTCAATGACTGGCATATCCGGTATTCAGGACAGGATCGTTTCGATGAAAACTGGAAAGGGATCAAACTTTTTCATTGTTACGCCTGTGAAAATCTCGATAGCATGTAGACA
>JAGQQT010000260.1 GCA_020426065.1 Planctomycetaceae bacterium
TTTCCCGGTGAAAGTTTGTAGGCTAACTGCTGGCCCAGTCTTAGTTTGTGAAGGGAAGGATGTGATGATGAGTTGTGCTCCCCGGAAATCGTTCCAGATCGTGCTGCCCGTGTTAGTCTGCCTGCTGCTGACATCCATCGATACACCAACTCAGGCAGAGTCCCCTCTGGAGCGTTGGGATTTCAAAGCACTGTCATCCCCTCCAAAAATGCGGTGGGAATCTCAGGAGGGGCCGATTCACTCCCTCATCTACACCGGAGAACCGTATCAGGGGCACGAGACTGAAGTCTTTGCTTTTTATGCCTCACCCTCCACTCTGGGGAAAGCGAACGGCCAGACAAAGTTTCCGGGAGTCGTCCTGATCCATGGGGGCGGTGGAACGGCCTTCGCGGAGTGGGCCTGGCTGTGGGCCAACCGAGGTTACGCTGCCATTGCGATGGATCTGAGTGGGCGTCGGCCCATTGCCCCTCTGTATGATGCCGCGGGAGTTCCGGTGAATGGTCAGGCGAGTCGTCCGCAAACACGCACCCGGCTGGAAAAAGGGGGGCCAGAGCAGGGAGGAGCGGAGAAGTTTCAATGCATGGACGCGGAGAAAACAGATGACTGGCCCTATCATGCTGTGGCCAGTTGCGTCCGCGCCCATTCTCTGCTTCGCTCCTTCCCCGAAGTCGATCCCAGCCGAACCGGTGTGACGGGAATCAGCTGGGGAGGTTACACCACCTGCCTGGTCGCTTCAGTGGACTCCCGCTTTCAGGCGGCCGTTCCTGTTTATGGATGTGGTTTCCTCTACGAAGGAGAATCGGTCCAGAAACCAATGATCGACGCACTGGGTGATAAACGGGAAGAGTGGATTGCCGCCTACGATCCCTCGAAATTGCTGTGCCATTGCCAGGTGCCGATTCTGTTTGTGAACGGGACAAATGATGTCCATTACCCGATGGACAGCTATCAGAAAAGTTTTGATGTTGTACCGGGACCCAAACAGATGCGGATGGAAGTCAAGATGCCCCACAGCCATCCCTCAGGCTGGGCGCCCCAGGAAATCGGTCTGTTTATCGACTCTCACTGCAAAAACGGTGCTCCCCTTGCTCAGCTCGGCACTCCGGAAGTTGTGGATCAGGCAGTGCATGTTCCCTGCAGCTTTACCGTGCCTCTCAAGAGTGCTGCACTGCACTACACTGTGGACCTTGGCCCCCGCTCGAAACGGGAGTGGGTGACGGTAGCCGCTGAAATCAAGAATGGAACCATCGTTGCTCCCCGTCCACCACGGGATGCCAACACCTGGTTCGTGACTGTCGTGGATGAGCGGAATGCCATGAGCAGCACGACGATTCAGTTTCACTGATCCTGGGAGCGTACACGTTCCCGGCTGAGAGTAGTTAGCGGCAATTTTTTGTCCCGTCAGGAAAACTGACTGTTGACGGCCATCAGGATTATCGATAATCTCTTTGAAATTAACGATAATCAGGCTCTCTGGAACAGGTGCAGGTTTATGGAACCGAATTTTGCTGCAATTCCCACTCAGGACGCTCTTCAGGAATTTGAACGTGATTTGCGGTTTTACCCCTCGCAAACCACCCAGCCCGATGTGCTTTCTCCGGCTGATATCGAACAGTACAACCGGGATGGCTACCTGAAAAACCTGCGGGTTTACTCTCCCGATGAAATCACCGGTGTCCGAACCTACTTTGATGATCTGCTGTCCCGCGTTGTTGCAGCAGGGGGAGACAGCTACTCCATCAGCACCGCTCACATGAAGTATGGCCCCGTTTATGACATGCTTACTCATCCGCCCATTGTTGCCATCGTTCGAGATCTGCTCGGTGAAGATGTCATTGGCTGGGGCTCGCACTTTTTCTGCAAAATGCCGCACGATGGCAAAGCCGTGGCCTGGCATCAGGATGCCAGCTACTGGCCTCTTTCGCCCTCCAAGGCACTGACGGTCTGGCTGGCGATCGACAAGGCGGATCTGGGAAACGGCTGCATGAAGTTTATTGCCGGTTCTCATCACAAGGGGCATCTGACGTATCGGGAAAGCACGGAAGCAGACCATAACGTGCTCAACCAGACAATCGACAATCCCGAACAGTACGGGCACGAAGTGATTGATGAACTGGAGGCTGGTGAAGTCTCGATTCATTCGGATCTGTTGCTGCACGGTTCTGAAGCCAACAATTCGGATCGCAGACGTTGTGGACTCACATTGCGGTATTGCACTCCGGATGTGATTGCCGGCAGTAACTGGCATGCCAAAGGTGTTGTGGTCAGTGGTCGTGATTATTCCGGGAACTGGGGAAATCCTGCCCGTCCGGATGCCACCTGATGAAAACGGCAACGGTCAAGTCAAAACCAGCGGCCGGAAACACCTCTCCCCCAGCCGTTGACCACGGCCAGAGACGACAGCGGATTGTCGATGAACTCCTGGCCGAAATCGTCCAGGGAAAACTGCGGGCGGGAGAGCGGCTCCGGATTCAGACTCTCGCCAACCGGTTTGGTGTCAGTCAGTCTCCCATTCGCGAAGCACTCGTGACTCTGGAAGGGATTGGCATTGTTGATATTGAAGCCAATCGGGGGGCGATCGTTCGAAAAATCAGCCTGGCAGAGGTCCGCGAAATCAGCCAGGTAAGACTGGCCCTGGAATGTGCTGCCGTGAAGCGGGCGTGCGGTCGAGCGGACCATTCCAGACTGCAGTCGCTGATCGAGTCGTTCGAAAAAATGGCCTCCCGCCAGATCTCCGAACGGGATTTGAAATCCAACTCCGCTCGACTGCAGAAAGCGATCCAGTCCGCCCGGGAACTGGACAGCGAATTTCACGATCTGATCGCAGCCTGGAGTGGAAACCGGTTTCTCGAACGGGAACTGAGCAGGCTGAAACTTCTGTTCCGTGCTTTCCGGGACAACGCCTGGGGCCAGACGCACTCCGCTCGCGAAGTGACCCGGATTACTGAAGAGGCCCGGGAACACCTGGAAATTGCTCAGGCAATTCTGAGCGGCAATAGCCGGGAAGCCGCTCGCACCATGTCCCGGCACATCCGCAACGGCGTCAAATACTGGGCTCATGGCTTACCCGAATGAATATCCCTGGGTTAGTCAACTCGGGTGGTGGATTCTTTCCGGTATTGGAAGCTGTCAGTCGAAATATTAAGCTTGCACGAAAATCGATCGTCTTAACGACATCTGCTCATTCTTTGAGATGGCAGACAGGCTCCTCTCCATTAACCAGTTTGTCCCCTCTCCCACACAAACCGGTTTCGATTTCCATTCGACTATCCAGTGGGGGAGAGGGTCAGGGTGAGGGGGCATGAACAAACTTTCGTATTCCCCCTCATCCTAACCTTCTCCCCACAGCATCAACGTACCTGAATCCCTTCGCACATAGTGGGGAGAAGGGACTTTTTGCTTGTCATAGCCGTGAATAGGATTGGTCACGATTATGTCCATGCCATCGTCGCTTCCTCGATAGCGATTGACGATGGCTGAGTGAAAGCGGATCGCTACAAGCGTCATGACCGGGAGAATCGGCAGGTTGAATCTTTTGCGATTTGACTTCAGTCAAACGTGACCTAGGGTTGAGTGTCATCCCCGTCCATATCGCCAAAGATCGCCCTCATGGATTCCAATCTGGCACCGCCACTCGAACTGCAGACTCTGCAGGAGCCGATTGTTTCGGCAGTGACAAAATCCGAGTGTGTCCGGTCTCAACTGGATGACCAGACCAGTGTGGAAGTGCTCGAAACCCCCAGTCAGCTCATCGAACGGTTTGTCGAGTGGAATCTGCTCGCCCGCAATGCGGTTGTCCCGAATGCATTTTTCGAGCCCTGGTTTCTGATGCCAGCTCTGGAGATGCTCCATCCACAGGGGGAATTCCGTTTCGTTCTGCTGTATCGACAACCGAAGCGTCAGACCGATCCACCGCAGCTGGTCGGATTTTTTCCGCTCGAACGGACGCAGCTCCCTCTGTTTCCCGGTGCAGCCTGGACGCTGATTATCAATCCCTTTCTGTATTCCTCTTTGCCACTGGTCTCATCCGATCAACCTCAAAAAACCATTCAGTCATTTCTGCAGTGGGCCAGAGAAACCGGAATATCGATCATCCAGATGCAGCGGATTCCTGCAGAAGGACTGTTCGAACAGGCCTTAATTGATGCCTGTGGTGAATTGAAGCTGATGCTGTACGTTCAGGAACAGACAACAAGGGCCTGCCTGAAGCGGCGCAAAGATATCGGAGACTACTTCGAGCTTCGCGGGCATTACCGTCGGGACATGCAGCGGCGACGTCGCAGACTCGAAGAACAGGGGAATCTGCAGTTACGCGTGCTGGAGACTCCAGAGGACCTCTCTGCCTGGCAACAGCAGTTTCTGGAACTGGAAGCCAATGGCTGGAAAGGGACCCGCGGGACTGCCATTCAGCAGTCTGATGAACAGCGAAACCTGTTTCTGGAAGTAACCAGCCAGGCCTGTCAACGGGGCCAGCTCCAGATGCTGGGGCTGTATCTGGATGACCGGCCACTGGCACTCAAGTGCAACCTGCTGTCCGGTCGAGGCGCCTACAGCTGGAAAATTGCCTACGACGAGGAGTACTCCAAGTTTTCACCGGGAGTATTGCTGGAAATCGATAATATCGAACTGTTTCATCACACAAAACAACTGCAGTGGATTGACTCCTGTGCCCGGGCCACCCATCCGATGATCAATCGGCTCTGGCCTTCACGCATGACCATGCAGTCAGTCCTGATTCCCACATCCGGGGTCATTTCAGACCTCTACTGTTCTGCCCGACCTCTCATGAGGGGAGTGAAGCGGCAGTTTCGACAACTTATTAAAAAACGCTGACAGAGCCAGTTCGCTGGCTCATCCTGTGCTTAGGCACTACCAGACCTGAAAGATGATGACCATGATTGCCGCACCACCACTTGCTCCCACGCATCCTGAAACGGGAAACTGGCTGGCCTGGGATCGGGATGAATTTGCACGGAAATTCTCTCAGCGTCCCTTTCTGATTTCCCATCAGCTGTGCGATCATCCCCTGTTTGATGTGGAGCGATTGCTGGCACTGGCACGCACACTTCCCGCCAGCCAGATTGAATACAATGCGGGCAAGCTGCCGGTTTCGATCTCCCAGACAGAAACACCGATGAATGGACTCTCCGCAGACGAGACGATTCGCCGCATCGAAGAGTGCGAATCGTGGCTGGTCCTGAAGTACGTGGAAAGCGATCCTGAGTACTCTGAGCTGCTCAATCAGTGTCTCAAGCAGGTTGCCCTGGATTCTGAGGCAATCGCACCTGGCATGATGAAGCCACACGCGTTTGTCTTCCTGACCTCGCCCGACTCTGTCACACCCTACCATATTGATCCGGAACACAACTTCCTGCTGCAGATCCGTGGCGAAAAGATCATTCGCATGTTGTACGGGAATGATCCGAGTATTCTTTCTCCCCAGGAGCTGGAAAACTTCTATGCTGATCGTGGCAGAAACCTGAAACTGGCTGAAGAAAACCGGGACCGCTGCTGGAAATTCTCACTGGCTCCCGGACAGGGACTGCACTTTCCAGTAACATTCCCTCACTGGGTTGAAAACACGGACAAGGTTTCGATCTCCTTCAGCATTACGTTCCGGACTCCCGATCTGGACAAGCGGAGAGCACTTTACCGGATGAACTCCCAGCTCCGCAGCTGGGGACTCCAGCCTTCCGTTCCCGGTCAACGTCCATTGCGGGACCTGGCTTATTACCAGCTGTTTCGCGCCTGGCGAAAAGCCGCAATCCTGACCGGACGCAGCAATTGACGGACTCTGCAAAGATCAGATCATCACCCGGGTTGATTACCAGGTGGTGGTCAGGTGAGGCAGAGTTTCCTTGAGGATGCTGCGGATGGCTGCACGATCTTCGTCGGAAAGATGTTCGAAACCTGGTTCAGCGCTCGGGTCGGACAGAATCAG